>JALHPX010000365.1 GCA_022842225.1 bacterium | reverse complement strand
GGCGCCCAGCGTATTTTATTTCGATTTTTCATCTAAAATGGAGGGGACCAGCCCTTTCATGAGATGATTTTAGTATGACATACGGCTTATGCAAAACGGGATGAAGCCAAAACAAATTACTATCAAGACTGCTTGGGGAAAGCTCCGTGCCCAAGCGTGGGGTAAGCCCAAAACTCCAAAGACCGCGGCCAAAACCGTGATTGCGCTTCACGGATGGTTGGACAACTCCAATAGCTTCACCCCCTTGCTCCAATTAAAAAACCCGCCCCCTGATATACGTTGGATTTGCATCGACATGGCCGGCCACGGGAAGTCAGATTGGCGCCCCAAGGGCCTCAGCTACCATTTTTTTGATTACTTGCAGGATCTGGCCGACGTCTGTGACCAATTGAACCTAGACCAGCTCCACTTGGTGGGCCACTCGCTCGGTGGCGGAGTCGCCGCGTTTTTTGCTGCGACCTTTCCAGAGAAAGTACTCTCGCTTACCTGCCTCGATTCTCTTGGCCCACTGCCCTATGCACCGGACGAACTCCCCTCGCATTTTCACGAATTTCGCGATCACTGGAAAATGCTGATGGCGGGCAAAAAGGTCATGCGCCCAATAAAGACTCTTTCCCGAGCAGTAGCGGCTCGTCGGATGGCGGGACAATTAGAACCTGCCTCGGCGGAATGGCTCGTGACTCGCAACTTGCGCCGCAAGCAAGGAGGCTGGCAATGGGCCACCGATCCGCGGCTGAAACTCCCTACCGCCTATCGAGTGAGCGAAGAGCAAGTGCGCGCTTTCTTAAAGCAGATCCAATGCCCCACCAAAATTATTGCTGCGGAAGAAGGGATTTTAAATAACGAGAAATTCCGACACGGCCGACTGACTTGCCTTCCCCAGCCGAAAATCGTGTACGTCCCCGGCGGACACCACGTGCACATGGACCACCCTGAGAGAGTGGTCCCGCACCTGAATTTATTTAGCGGCAGAATATTAAGTGCGCTGCGCGATCGGCTTTACACTGCGCTGAGTGCTGCCGGTGTATTGGCACAATGGACGGATCAGGCGGTTATCTTTGATTTGCTCAAAGATATGCGCGCACCAGCCCGTGATCCGACTCATCACAAAGATCGGCGTGAAGTACTCGGTTTCGATGCCCATCAAGTGATACGCAGGTCCCGCTGGGAAATCGAGATTGGGGTGAATGTTCTTTTTCTCGATCATCACCTGTTCCAAGGCTTCGTACATTTTCAGCCATTTGGTCTCGCCGGTAACTTCCGACATGACCGCCATGTATTTCTTCATCGTGGGAACGCGCGAATCGCCCTTTTTGTAAACGCGGTGGCCAAAGCCCATCACCTTGCGTTTGTCGGCGAGAGCTTGAATCATCCACTCGCGTGCTTTGGCGGGATCGCCAATCTCTTTCATCATGTGCATGACCTGCTCGTTGGCACCGCCATGTAGAGGTCCTTTGAGCGATCCAATACCGCCGCAAACGGCGCTAAAGAGATCGGAGGTCGTGGATGTCACCACGCGCGAAGCAAAGGTCGAAGCATTAAATCCATGCTCGGCGTACAGCACGAGAGAAACTTCAAACGCCTTTACAATGCGTGGATCGGGAACTTTCCCAAACACCATGTGAAAAAAATTCTCGGCAATGCGCAGATCTTTGCGAGGAGCAATCGGCTCTTTGCCCATTTGGCGCGTGCGGTAATCATAGGCCAAAATCGTCGGGATTTTAGCGAGCAGGATCATTGCGCGTTCGTAATCCTTTTGCGGTGTACGCGTCAGCGTGTCGCTGTCTTCCATACCGACAAAGCTCACGCCTGTGCGGATTGCATCCATTGGATGCGCGCCCTTTGGGAAGGACCGAATCACTTGCGCCAGCGCCGGAGAAATCTCGCGTAAGCTGCGCTCCTGTTTTTCAAACTCTTTAAGCTGACTGGCAGTAGGCAAATCGTCGTGCCACAGCAGATAAGCGACCTCCTCAAAGGTGCAATTCTCAGCCAGATCCTGCACCGGGTAGCCCTTATAAATCAGAGAGTTTGTCTCTGGATTTACTTTGGAAACGGTCGACACATCACAAACAACGCCTTCCAATCCGCGTTTTACGTTTACTTTGTTTTCACTCGATTCGTATTCAACGACTTCCGACATGTGTGCCTCGTGGTTTAAATCTTAAAATTGAAAATTTCCTGGTCCCATTCTCCGTACCGTTCGTACTGGAGATAATCATAAAGCTCCTGACGAGTTTGCATCTTACCCACAAGACCTTCTTGAGTTCCTTTAGATTTCGTTTCTTTTAGTCCGTCTTCAACGGCCTTCATAGCAAGGCGGAAGAAGGTAACGGGATAAATGACGATGTTATAGCCCAGCGTTTCCAAAGTTTTCGCCGATAGCAGCTTCGATTTGCCGAACTCGGTCATATTGGCCAAAAGCGGGACTTTGACTTCTTTGCGGAATCTTTCGAATTCCTTCTCGTCTTGCAAAGCCTCGGGGAAAATCGCCTCGGCGCCCGCGTCGACATAAGCCTTGGCGCGAGCAATAGCCGCATCGAGACCTTCCGAAGCACGCGAATCCGTGCGCGCCATGATCAGCAAGTTCTTATCCCGACGGCCCTTCACGGCTCCCAGGATCTTTTTGGTCATTACCGCTGTCTCAACGATTCCTTTATTATCCAAGTGCCCGCAGCGTTTGGGGTTGATCTGATCTTCTAAGTGGACGCCACAGATCCCCGCCTCTTCGATCTCCTGAATAGTACGCGCCACATTGAGCACTTCGCCAAATCCCGTGTCGATATCAAGCAACGACGGCAAATTGGTTACCCGCGTAATTGCTTTGGCGCGCTGAGTGACTTCTGTAAGCGTCGTTAGACCAATGTCCGGCATCGCCAGGTCATTGGCGATAGTCGCCCCTGAGAGGTACACGCCATCAAAACCCTGTCGCTCCACCATCAGAGAAACATAAGGAGAAAAAGCACCCGGAAACCGGAGCAGTTTGCCACTCTGCAAACTGGCGCGGAACTTAGAACGCTTTTCCGAAATGGGCGTGGTCGTGAACAACACTAAAAAATACCTCGCGTATCCGCTCGGCCGTGCAACAGCTTCTCGGGATCCAGTGCGACATTGAGCATCTGGATTTGCTGCGCGTTTAATTCTGGCAGCGCCTGGACCAAATCCAAGAACCGCTTGGACTCCGCCGGTGGCACAAAACCGTCGGTCAGCATGTGGAATTTGCGCACGTAATCTGCGCGAGCAA
>JALHPX010000364.1 GCA_022842225.1 bacterium | reverse complement strand
GTTTAGGGTTGGGGTTGTATATCTGTCGCCAGATCGTCGAGGCCCACGGTGGCGTGATTTCAGTGGAGAGCGATTTGGGTAAGGGCTCTACTTTCCGGGTGCAGCTTCCCAGGAAATAAGATCGGATCTACCTGGCCCGCTGGGAGTAGGTCAGATTTCATTCATCTTGACCTGGCTACACTACGGAGAACTTGGTTTTTTTTCTCGTTTCATGCTTAATAGCGCGCCATGCAACCAAATGAACGTTTCCCCATCCAAGTGCGCACGCTCACAGGGCTAGAGCAGTCCCTGGCTGCCGAGCTATCGCAAATGGGCGCTAGTGCCGTGGAGGCTAAGAGCCGTGTGGTGCTTTGCCAGGGGAATTTGGAATTGCTCTATCGGGCAAATATCTGGTGCCGCACGGCCATCCGCGTCTTGCGACCGTTAGCCTCGTTCCCCGCACCCGACGAACAAGCGTTTTATAGGGGCGTGCAAGCTATTGATTGGTCTGAATGGATGAAACCTACCGGAACATTGGCGGTAGATGCCCACATTCATTCGGCGTTCACCACCCATTCGCTTTTTATCGCGCAGTTAACCAAAGACGCTATTGTCGACGCATTTCGGGATAAGACGGGCGAGCGACCTTCGGTCGATCTCGATAATCCGCAGCTGCGCATCGCCGTTACGATGTTTCGCGGCCACGCGCAGATCTACGCAGACGCGTCTGGCGAATCCTTGCATCGCCGAGGCTATCGAAGAAAAGCGGGCGAAGCTCCCCTTAATGAAACCTTGGCGGCAGGCATTTTGAAACTAGCAGAGTGGAAGCAGTCCATTCCGCTCATCGATCCCATGTGCGGCTCGGGAACTTTTCTTATCGAAGCGGCCATGATGGCTAAGAACGTCGCTCCTGGGCTGCTGCGAAAACGCTACGGATTCCAGCTCTGGGCCGATTACGATCGGGCCCTCTACGAGCGGCTTATCGACGAGGCCAAAAAATCAGTGCGCACCGAAGTGACAGTTTCCTTGCGCGGCATGGACATTGATCCAAAAGTGATTGCGATTGCGCGCGAAAACGCGGAGCGCGCGGGGGTTGCCGATGTCGTTGCTTTCGAAGTCGGCGATTTCCTGAGTTGGGAGCCCAAACTTTCGCAGCCCGGCATCGTCGTTGTGAATCCTCCTTACGACGAGCGCCTGGCCGTGGGCAATATTGCGCATCTCTTTGAGCGGATGGGTGAACGCCTGCGCGATCGGTTCGGCGGTTGGACTGCGTATCTGCTGTCTGGAAATCTAGAAGCGGTTCGGTATCTCGGTCTACACAGTGGCGGCCATGTGGACCTGCTCAATGGCTCGATTGAATGCCAATTGCACCAGTACCCGCTCACAACAGACGCAGCGCCTGCGCAACCCATCGATGCAGATACGCGAGTGCGGTATGACGATTTACAACAAAATCCCAAGTGGAAGCAGAAGGCCGAGACATTCGCCAATCGCCTGAAGAAAAATCAGCGCCACTACTCCAAGTGGGCAAAGCGGGAGGGCGTAACGTGCTGGAGAATTTACGATTGGGATATTCCGGAGCTGCCATTCCTCCTCGATATCTATGACGACCGGCTTCACTTTGCTGAAGTTCCCCGAAATGTGGAGCACTCTGAGATCGAACACCGGGCATATATGGAGCTGATGGTGCGGACGGCCAGTGAAGTGCTCGCGGTGCCGTCCGACAAAATTTATTTTAAAAAGCGTAAACCGCAAAAGTCGGGAGGCGCCATCGCTTCGACGGGCGAATTCATCGAAATTACCGAGGGAGGCCATCGCTTTTTGGTAAACCTCGCTGATTACCTAGACGTTGGATTGGCTCTCGAACACCGCAAGCTTCGGGCACGGATTCAGAAAGAAGCGCAGGGGAAAGATTTCCTCAATCTCTATTGCTATACGGGCGCGGCAACTGTCTATGCCGCCGCGGGTGGGGCTAAATCAACGACATCTGTGGATATGGGACGCGCCTATCTGGAGTGGGCCGAGAAGAATCTCCGGCTAAATGGTGTGGCGCCCGGCGAAAATCGCCTAATCCGATTAGATGCGATTGAGTTCCTGGTAGAAACTCCGGTGCGCTACGACCTTTGCCATGTCGATCCTCCGTCGCGTTCAACCAACCGCACAACGGGCGAGAGTTTTGATGTGCAGAAGGATCATGTTCGCTTGTTGAAGTTGGTATTTGATAAAATGCGCGAGGGGGGACTCGTTTACTTTTCTACGTCGGGTCGAGATTTTCGCCTCGAAGAATCCGTCCTGTCGCTTGGCAGAAACATCAAAATCACTGAGGTCACACGTGACACTACGCCGCTGGATTTTGAGCGCAAGCAAAGCCAGCGCACCTGGCTATTCGAATTATAATTAAAGGTCGCGGATTTCTACTACGTGGGGCGCGCCGCCTCGAATTTCCCAATGCACGTCGATATCCTGTAACCGAAACGCGAAGCGCCGACCTTCGCTCGACCGGTCTTGCATCGGATGCAACCGACGCTGGGAAGCGGGGCGGGGATCAAGCGCCAGCATTTGCTCAATCAGGGGCTTGAGCTCCACTGGGGGCTGGGCTGAAAACTGCACCGGGTAGCGCTGGATTTCTCTTTCAGTCCAACCCGCGCTGGCATCTTCTAAGCGATCCGCGTATGGCAGATAGGGCTTGATATCCAAGACGGGAGTGCCATCCAAAATGTCGACGCCACTCACTTCGATCTCCACTCCGCCGGGGGCCGCATAATCCACTTTTTCAATTTTCACCGTCGATAGCCCAATGGGGTTAGGCCGATGCGGCGAGCGGGAAGCGAGCGTCCCCACTTCTGGCAGTTGTTCCAAGGTGGGAGGGTCAATGTACGGCCGCCACTGCAGGCCAATGCTTTTGTGAAAAACAAATACGATCCACAGATGGCTAAATTCATGCAGTCGGTGAGTGGCGATGGTGAGCTTGGGATCTCCATCCAGCTTCAGGATGCCGCGCGCTTCACTGAGCATCATGGATTGCCGCGGAACTCCGAACTTCTCAACGAAAGCTGTGCGCAAATAGCCTATCGGCTGAAATTCGAATTTCTCTCTACGAGCCATGCGCTAAGACTTTTCGGCGTGTTTCTTTAATTTTGCAAGGGCTTCGGGGAAGGAGCGAATGGTGAGGCGCACGCCTTCTTGCTCGTGCACTTCCTTAACTACCGATGCGAGCTTGCGGATTTCGCCCAGAAGTCCCGACTTATCCGCATAAGGCACCAGGA
>JALHPX010000363.1 GCA_022842225.1 bacterium | reverse complement strand
ACGTTTAATGGGGTATCCCGACTGGGAATCGCGCGCGTGGGACAAAACGGTATTCCGAACTAGAAATCCTTTACATAGCCAGAGCGAACCTTGCCCAACTTCTCGTCGAAATCATAAACGTAAGGCGAGCCAGTTGGGATATTCAGCTCGACGATCTGCTCTTCTGTCATTCCATCTAAATGTTTAATCAAGGCGCGGATGCTGTTGCCGTGCGCGGCAACGAGAAGGCGTTTGCCTTGCTTCAATTGTGGAGCCAGCGTCGATTCCCAATACGGCAGCACGCGAGTGAGTGTGTCTTTCAAGCTTTCGGTGAGCGGCTTATCTTTAGAGGCCAGCGCCGCGTATTTGGCATCCGCCGCGGGATTCGTCGGGTCGCCTGCTTTCATCGAAGGCGGCTGCAAGGCGTAGCTGCGGCGCCAGAGCAGAACTTGTTCGGCGCCATGCTTGGCGATCATTTCGTCTTTATTCAATCCAGTGAGTGCGCCGTAGTGGCGCTCATTGAGTTGCCAGGCTTTTGTTACCGGCAGCCAAAGTTCATCGAGTTCTTCTAAAATCAGGTGGCAGGTTTTAATCGCGCGTTTGAGGACGGAAGTGTAAGCCGCGTCGAAGCGATAGCCCTTTTTGGCCAGCAGCTTTCCGGCTTGGATGGCTTCCTCGATGCCGACGGGAGAAAGTGGAACATCGACCCAGCCCGTAAACCGGTTTTCTTGATTCCATTGGCTTTGGCCGTGACGAATAAGAACTAATTGCGCGAATGCCATGGACAGCTTTTCGCCTAGGCCAGTACTCGGGTCAAGACTGCTTTTTGGCGCGATCGACGGTTTTTTTGGCGTCCTCGATTGCTTTTTCAGCCTCGGTAATTTTCTCCGTGGCCAAGTCGATTGCGCTCTTCGCAAGGGTGGCACTTAGCTCCGCCGAGTCCACTTCTTCGGCGGTCATTGCGCCTTTGGAATTTAGTTTTTTAGCGATACCTAGGTGCCACGTCGCAAAATCTTGGCGGGCTTCTGCCTTACGTTTTTGGATGCGATTGAGCTTGAGCAGATTTTCCCAGCGGCGCAGATAGTAGTCCGCAACCAATGTGAGATCTTCTTTTTCGCCGTTCTCCCACCGTCGATAAAGTTCCGTGATTTCCGCATCCAAGGTTAGTTCGGCGATGATGTGGTCTTGCTCTTCGACCTCGAGTTTAGCGGCAATAGCGTCGAGTTTTCTCTCGCGGTATTCGGTCTCCGAAATCGCGGCAGAGCGAACCAGCTTCGCCGCGCGGTTGAAGTCATTTTCAGCTTTGAGCAATGCGGCCTCGCGCTTGGTCTTTTCAATTTTTGCGGCCGACGCGGCTAAAGTGAAAAAATGCACGCGGTTTTCGTATTCGATTTCGTCGCGGGTTAGCGTCAGCTGCACTCCTGGGACTGCCGACCGTTGCTGGAACTTTTGAATGGGAATGGGCGGTAAGTGCGGCGGACGGGCGGCGGTATCGGCCATCAACTCAAAACACAAAAAGGCCAAAACCCAGAGACTTCGTTTCATGAAAGCACCTAGTTCGTAAGCGAACGCTGTTGTTTTAAATAGTTGAGCATTACCGCCGTCGGTTGCCAATATGCGCCGAGCAAGATATCGAGTTAAAATCAACGTAAACGAGGGTTTGCAGAACTTGACCCAGAAAGCCGAAATTCCTTCCACACTAGCACTCCGCGAGCTTTTGAAAAAACGCATCGTTTTCTTGGATGGCGCCATGGGCACTATGTTGCAGCGCTATCGCCTTGAAGAAAAAGATTACCGAGTCGGTAAATTTTCCAATGTGGAGAAAGAGCTTAAGGGCAACAGCGATCTATTGAGCATCACTCGCCCCGATGTTGTGGGAGAAATCCACCGCCTCTACCTCGAGGCGGGTACCGACATTATTGAGACCAATACGTTTTCCGCTACCACGATTGCCCAAGCGGACTACGGACTTGAGTCGTGTGTGGAAGAAATTAATTTAGCTTCCGCCAAATTGGCCCGCAAAGTGGTCGATGAGTATGAAAAAGCCCACCCGGGCCAAAAGAAGTTTGTCGCGGGCGCAATGGGTCCGACCAATCGCACGGCTTCGCTTTCTCCCGATGTAAATAACCCGGCCTATCGAGCCGTGACTTTCGATCAACTCGTCGACGCATATGCCGAGCAAGCCCGTGCCTTGATCAAAGGCGGCGTGGACCTGCTGCTTGCTGAAACTGTTTTTGACACGCTCAATTTAAAAGCCGCTATTTTTGCGATTGAAAAAGTATTTGATGAAATGCCTCACCGCTTGCCCGTGATTTTATCGGTGACGATTACCGATGCTTCCGGTCGCACGCTGTCGGGACAGACGGTGGAAGGCTTCTGGAATTCAGTTCGGCACGCCCGTCCGTGGGCGGTGGGAATTAACTGCGCGCTGGGTGCGCGCGATATGCGGCCGTACATGGAGGAGCTATCGCGGCTCGCCGATTGCCACACCAGCTGCTACCCCAATGCCGGATTGCCTAATCCATTGAGCGAGACAGGTTACGATGAGACGCCGGAAGACACTTCTGCCATTCTCGAAGAATTTGGTCAGTCGGGTTTCCTAAATATCGTCGGTGGGTGCTGCGGCACCACGCCGGAGCACATTGCGGCGATTGTGGAAAAACTCTCTAAATTTCCACCGCGCGAAATACCCGTGATCGAACCCCGCACTCGATTGAGTGGTCTCGAAGCGCAAAATATTTCCGCGTCGGGCAATAAGCCATTTTACATGGTGGGCGAACGTACCAACGTGACCGGCTCTCCTCAATTTAAGCGGCTGATTGCCGAAGGCAAAATCGACGAAGCGCTCACCATTGCGCGCCAGCAAGTGGAAAACGGCGCCAATATCATCGACATCAATTTTGATGAAGGCATGCTCGATGGGGAAAAGAGCATGACCCACTTCTTGAATCTAGTGGCGTCGGAGCCGGATATCTCCCGCGTACCCATCATGGTCGACAGCTCCAAGTGGACTGTGTTGGAAGCCGGATTGAAATGCACGCAAGGCAAATCCATTGTTAATTCCATCAGCTTGAAAGAAGGCGAAGCTAAGTTCTTGGAACAAGCGCGCCTGTGCCAACGTTACGGCGCCGCCGTGGTGGTGATGGCATTTGATGAGCAGGGCCAAGCGGCTACCAAAGAAGACAAAGTCCGTATTTGCCGTCGGGCCTATGATCTTTTGCTCGGGAAACTCGATTTCGATCCGTGCGATATTATTTTTGATCCCAATATCCTCACAGATCGGAAGAGC
>JALHPX010000362.1 GCA_022842225.1 bacterium | reverse complement strand
TTCAATGGGTTGCTCATAAAGTTCCACCTGATTGGATTTACAGGGTCGGACAAAGTAGTTCGCAAATGAGCCGCAACTACCAAAAAAACAATGTCCCGGTGGAAGAAAAAATTCGCGCCATCTATCGCAAGACGGCAAGCAACTTGTTTGCCCAGGGTTACGACTATGTCCTCATGGGTCATACCCATTTGCCCGACGATTACGTCGAGCAGGTGGACGGGCGTACTTGCCGCTATCTCAACTCGGGTGATTGGATTCGCAATTTTTCCTACCTCGAATTCGACGGCAAAGACTTCCACCGCCGCACCCACCCCGTAAAAGAAATCTAGTTTTCGTATGGCTCACTGCGCGCCGAGCAGGCCGCTTCTTAAGCTATAATAACTGCCATGCAAACCACCCGAGCTTCTGCCCCCACGACTGCTGGACGTGTAGACACGGATACTGCTGCATCTCTCCGAGAGCGCTACTTGGAACTGCTGAAGAACACTCTCAGCTACTCCTTGTGGGAAGAACCAGGAATGCCCATCGACACGATTACAGCGGGCCTAGGATTCCCCCTGTCGACGACCGGCAAGATGATTCAATCGGTTTTGCGCCCCTTTGGCATGAAGCTCACCTACAGCCGCCCCGGAGTCGGTAGCCGCGAAGAAGGCAAAATCTGGCCAGACCAAGCCTTTACGATGGTTGGTAACTTACGTCTGAACCAACTGCAGGCAGCCACCGAGACAGTGGTGAAAGAAAACGTCCGCGGTGACCTCGTCGAAACAGGCGTTTGGCGCGGTGGCTCATCGATTCTCATGCGCGGGGTACTCGAAGCTTATGGCGTTAAAGACCGCAAAGTGTGGGTATGCGATTCTTTTGCTGGATTGCCAAAACCGGATGTGAAGAACTACCCCGTCGACAAAGACGATATGCACTACAAGCTGACATTCGATGCCGTTTCCCTAGAGGCGGTTCAGGGCAACTTCAAAAAGTTCGGTTTGCTCGACAATCAAGTAGTGTTTCTCAAGGGTTGGTTTAAAGACACGCTTCCCACAGCACCCATCGAAAAAATTTCTGTCCTTCGGCTCGATGGCGATATGTACGAGTCAACCATTCAAGCTTTAGACGCCCTCTATCCCAAACTCTCTTCGGGCGGATTTTGTATCGTCGATGATTACGGGCTCTCTCGTTGCAAACAAGCTGTAGAAGATTATCGTAAAAAGCACTCAATCAATGCACCCATCCAAAAAATCGATTGGTCTGGAGTTTACTGGCGGAAATAGTTTTCGTTCCGTCGATCCCACTCACCCTCCTTTCGGCGGACCCTCCAGTTATCCCATGGAGTTGGCGCTGCTGATTGGATTAGCTGCGTTGGCGCTCTTGATGGAGGGTGGCTCCACCGTCGGCAGAATTGCCCTCGGTGTGGCGGTGTTCTCGCTAGTCGGCTTTTCCTTTGCCGGTTTATTCTCGCTCTTCACTCCGCGTGTGTTCGCTGTTGCGTGGTTGGCTTGCCTCGGCCAGGCCATTTGCTTCGTTTATTTTCTCACTCGGGTTTCGCTCGCAAATGCGTCGCTGCTGCCTTCTTTCAGCGCAACCGAATGGAAGGCGACGCTCGTTCTTTTGGTAGCCACTGGTTGGCTAGGCCAACGTCGCGTGCTGAGGCACTCGTTTGATATCCGAGTCTTTGTCACCTCTGCAATCGCGATTCTACTTTGGAGCGCGATGTACCTGTGGCGCAGCCGGGTGGAGCTCTCCCTCTGGGGTCCATTAGGCAGCGACGGAGATTTGCACATCGTCCACGCGCGCGTGTTGTCTGAAATTGGAAAGTTCTTTTACACATTTCCAGGCAGCGATGCTTCGATGGAATACCCACTTGGCTTTGCCACTCTTAATTGGCTTTGGATGCAGACGACGGGAATGACCGCACCCGTTGCCGTTCTCTTGCAACCCAGCCTCCAAGTGCTCTTGCTGATGGGATCCGCGCTCGCCATTTGGTTTCATCTCATGGCTCCCACCAAGCGGCTCGGCATTGCGGGTCTATTTGCAGTCTGGATTCTAGGCTGGGTATGGTTTGATCCCATTAACAATTCATCACTCAATGGCACCGCTCGCATTTCCTACACGAGCCTCTTGCTTGTACCTGTCTTGCTCTCCGCCACGGGCGATCTCCGTCGTTCTGGCATGGCGTTTCTGCTTGCGGCTCTGTGTGCGTTAGTGGCCGTACTTTTCAATCCCTGCCTTTTACCGTCGAGTTTTATCTTGTTAGCTATCGCCCTTTACCAAAGTCGTGATTTGTTTGTCCGCCTGCGCTGGGGCAAGTCACTCGCACTCTTTTTAGCCGTGGCAGCCATTGGTATTCTCTGGATGAGCGCGGATCCGTTCCTGCGCGGCTTTGTTTACTCTGGTCACGTTTTTGGCAAAAACGAAATCCAATCGTCGGAGGTGCCTTCTCAACGCGGTAATGGAGTAACCGCAAACGGCACTGCACTCGACGCCCCTCTCGTCGATTTATCCAAGGCATCGACTGTCGCGCACCGCATTCTGTGGAGTACGTTTTTGCCATTTAATGATCGTTTCTGCACTTTATGGCTCATCGCTTTAGGCGTCTTAGCACTTCTGCCCTGTTTCCAACTGCAGCGCGCAGCCTCTCTACAAGTTTTCTTTCGCGCTCTTTTGTTTTTCGTCTTTTTCCACGGCGCAGTCGCGGCACTAGTCGTTAAGTTTGCCAATCGTTCGAGCCTCTTCGGTGCGCTGCTAGAGAACTATGTCTCCGATGCCCATTTTAGGACACTGCTGTGCCTCTCCCTCTTGTGCCTGCCCGCCGTGCTCTATTTCCGACCGCGGCAAAAATGGCAGCAGTACATTGCGTTGGGATTGGCGGTAGCGACTCTAGAGTCGTTCTACCAGTACGCAAATGTCGCCTGGCTCATTCCCAAAAATGATTTTCTCCTCGTCAATGCAGAAGACGTTCAGATGGCGAATTGGATGCAGCAAAACCTCCCAGGGAATCGGCGTATTTTGCTGGAGGGGAAAGTCATGTCCAGCAGCCATCAATCGACAGTCCATCCGCAAGGCGGCTCCCGAGCGGTTGCGCTCTATACGTCTCTGCCCACTGCTTTCTTCTATGGAATGGATGGACGCGCATTCAACAGCGCCAACCACACCGCGCATGTCACCCAATGGGATTCAGAGTGGATGCGGCAAAATCAGATCGGGTATTTCTATCACGACGCACGCGTACAAGACTTCTCCCCTCCCCCACACGCTGAGCTGGTCCACTCGATCGGCGGAGC
>JALHPX010000361.1 GCA_022842225.1 bacterium | reverse complement strand
TAGAACTGCGATAGATAAATCGCGCAGAACAAAGCGACGAACAACCATTTTAAAACTCGGAGTGTTTTCACTTTCGCAACCTACCGAAAATCGCCATCGCAGCTAAAAGCCCAAAGAGTGGGGGTCGGTTAAAAAACATCCAGTTGAACACCCAAAGCTTCTCGGTGGTGGGATTAAAGAATTCTGTTCCCCAGTAATACACCGCAATAGCGGCGAGGACGACTGCGCGATCCTTGGGCGCATCAAAAAACCTTTTCCACAATAGAAACACAAACGGCACCGTCAAGACATACACGTGCAACCAGGCCATCGGGGAAACAATCACCGTGATGCAGCTGGTCCAAGCCAATGCTTCAAACGCGTTAGAAACTTTGCGACAAACCAGATAGGCACTCACAAGTCCAAGCAATTGAAACACCGGCCAGTAACTTGCTGGCATCCCAAAATACACAAATAGACTTGGCAGCCCGTAATTATCCGGCCGCCCCAAATGATACGGCGTCACTGCCCCCGTTTGGCTCGCCCAGATGCGAAAATGTTCGACCAAAGTTCCGGCGCCGTGGAATGCACAGTAAAGAATCGTCGTGAGAGTGACTCCCGCCACACCACTTAAAAACCACCGCATCCGGTGCGCATTAAAGCGCGCAATCCACGGTAGATAGACGATTTGAGTGGGTTTAAAAAAAATCGAGAACGCAAAGAGCGCCCCCGACAAAGACTGGCGTGCGGCATAGACAGAAACCACCGACGCCAAAAGCAGCAGAAGATTAAACTGCCCATACGCAATCTCGGTATTGAGTGGATTAAACGTTGTAAAGAGTACGGCCACCGCGAGTTTCGCCCGACTCACCGACTGCACCCCCACCTGCCTACTCGCCCAAGCAAAAAGCCAGACCATGCAGGCAACGAGAGCCAAGTCCCACAATCGATCCAGCACCGGTGTTGGCAAGAACGTGAGTGGCGTAAAGACAAAGGTCGCTAGCGGAGACTTCGTATGCGGCAGGTACTCGCTGTAGGGATAAAGCTCTTCGCCATGCGCTAAGCGTGCCGCTGCGTCGATAACGAGACCCAAATCCACTCTGCGGTGAGGAGACAAGAGTACCTTGGCGAATTGCGCGACGAGCAGCAATGCCAGCAACCCCAGTAAGAGCCTTCCCAGGGTGCGCATTTCTATTCGATGGCAGAAATAGCCAAGCGCAGACTTGCTTTGGCCCAATTCAGTGGGGTGATGGGCGATGGTGCGAACCGACGAATGCCATCTCCCAGTACAACAGTGTTGTACGACTCGGGGCATGCCCAAGCAGCTACGCGCTTACCGTCGGCGCCGATCTCGGGATTGCTTTCTGTACCGCCCGTGATTTGCCCCAACGAGCGGTGCAAGTGGTGCAGCCGTTGTTCGGTCAAATGGCTCCGTTGCTCCGCTGAGAGATCGCTACGCTTTAGCAGCTGCGAAATGCCGTACGAGATCCACGAGTCGAAAAACCATTGCGCTTCCGTACCGCGCAGCATGTGCGAAGTGCGTTTCTGGAAATCCTCCGGTGCGCTGCAGTCGTCTGTCCAGGCATCGGTGCCCTCGAGCCCTGCTTCTTGCACGCCCTTGATCCAGTAATTTCCCGATTGGTAGGCGTCGTTAAAATAGCGCCGCACGCCGCGCGGTCCGCACAGCAAATCTACCGACGATAAAGTCGAGAGCAATTGAGAAGTGGTCACTCTTTCGAGTTGGCAAGGCGCCAAAAGACTGAGTAATGCGGCGTCGGATTTACGAAACTGCAGGGAATCGGCTTCGTGCGAAGGCGACTCAAAAGGAATCTGCGCGTGAATGCGCTGATAGCCGTGATCCAAAAGCTTAGACAGACGAGAGGAGTGGCCCAATACTTCGTCGGAGTAGGAAACGCCCTGCTTGGAAATCGCAGTGCGCACAACTTCAGAAGACTCTATGAGCTTCTTCCACTTTTCTAAACCATCCGTGACGAGCGCAATGCTCGACGTATTAATGCGCTCCAGCTCTTCCCAGGCGCCCGCGTCGGGCATGTTGTAAAATTCAATGCGCTCAAAATACGTTGGTAGTCGGGTTAGGAATTTCCAATGACTGGAATTGAGATCTTCGGGCTTAAGCAAACCCGATTCCAGGTACTCGGCCACACTGCTGTAGAAAATACCAAGAGCATCATTCTGCTTGTGATTCCAAAACTGAGGCTCGCCATTGACGTGTACATCGTTAAAAGTCTCACTCCGACCGTCGAAGCGGATGTGCAGGACTTCCATCGGACCCGCGGACCCCTGGATGCACTCCGGAGTAGCGATTACTTTATCCAACCGCGCTAACTGCGCATCGCTCCCAAAATAGTCGAGCAAGGCTACGACCATCGCTTTGGCATCCTGCATACGGCCTTCTGCTAGCAGCGCTTTAAATACCCAAACCGTGTCTCGCACCCAAACTGCATCGTAATTCGTGGAGTCGCGTTCTTCGCTCTCTAGACGATTGGAAGCTTGCACCAGGCCACGTGCGGTGACCGGGATCTCGAGCGTGTCTTTGAGTAAAATTAACAGATCGGCCTTTAAGGTCTCCGACCAGGGCTTTTGGATAAACGGCATGAGCTTGGAATTCTGCACCCAAATCGGGCGTCCCAAGCTGCTCTGACACAAAACGGCTGCGCGGGGTGTGGGGATATTTTTCGAAGGGCTTTTGGCGTCGGCCATCAGCGCACTTCCAAAGGGGTTGCCACCAAGCTTCCGCTCGAAGCAAAGAGGTGACAGTTACGCGTATCAAATCCCAATTCGATTTCGTTGTCCGCGTCCGCTTCGGTATTGCCGTTTAAGCGCGCTACAATCTGAGCCGAGGGTGCCTTGCCATTGCCGTCGACGTTGACGTGCACCAGGCTTTGATCGCCCAAGCGCTCGACCGCGTAAATCTTGCCGCGGATCTTCAGAGGCGCATTGGCGTCCAGGGTGAAATGCTCCGGGCGTAAGCCTACTTCCCAGTTATCGCGATCCTCAATCGAGCTAAGATTTCCAGTGAGTCCTACCTTCGCTCCGCCTGGAAGGCCTAAAGAGGGAGTGCTCGACCCGTCGAGAAAACTAACGGGTATAAAATTCATCGAAGGGCTGCCCAAGAACCCAGCCACAAATTTATTCGCCGGGCGATGATACACATCCAGCGGAGTGCCTTGCTGTTCAATCTGACCGGCGCGCAAGACGACGATTTTATCGGCCAACGTCATTGCTTCTACTTGATCATGAGTAACGTAAACAGCCGTTGCGCCCATGGATTGACGGAGGCGTGCTAT
>JALHPX010000360.1 GCA_022842225.1 bacterium | reverse complement strand
CGCATTGATAAAGAGGAGAAAAATCCCAAAGGAAAACAGTGTGAGCGGCAAGGTGAGCAGCACGAGAAGCGGTCTCAGCACCACATTCAGCACGCCCAAAATCGCGGCGGCGGCGAGTGCGGTAGCAAACCCATCCACCTCCACGCTGGTTACAAGCGAAGGGACCATCAAAATCGCCAGCGTCGTAATCAGCCAGCGCCAAACCATATCAAAGGCATATCCAAACATCTTGGTTAGGTTCATACCGAGAACGTTCGGCAATTCCAAGTCCCGCGCTAAAAAGCGTCGATTTGCACGTTTGCCCGGAGCGCGATCGGAGTTATGAAGAAAGCATGTCAATGCCGGGCAGAAACAGCCACGCGCGGTTAATCCGCAAAGCAGTCTCAGCCCTCTGTACTATTCTTGGATTTGGCACTCTGCTGGCGTGGCACACCCAAGAGCTCCATCTGGTGCGCTGGACTTACTCTTCCCCACCTCTGCATTACAATTCAGCGCTGGTTTTTCTGCTTTTTGGTTTCTTATTTAGTAATTCGTCGGACCAATACAAACGCGTTGCTGAAGGCATCGCGACGTTTATTATTTTGGTTTCGATTGCGACACTGACGGAACACCTCTTCGGTTTGGATTTTGGGTTGGACGAACTTTTCATCTCCGATCCTCTCACTCGAGAAGGGTTCGCACCGGGACGCATTTCTCCCAATAGTAGTGTGTGCGGCATCTTGATTGCGGCGTGCGTCCTCTTACGCCTTCGCATGCGCGCTTCACATTTTCGTTCGGTGGTTTTACAAGCTCTGGGCTCCAGCGTCTTTGCTCTCGGGGTGACAGCGATTTTGGGATACATCGGTGGAATCTCAGCTGCCTACACCTGGGGAGGTCTCACGCACATGCCCCTGCAGTCGGCAATTGGATTTGCCGTCTTGGGCAAGGCGACGACGTTTGAGGGCTGGCTGTCGGATCCCAAATTCAAGGGCTTTGGCAGATTTTCGCTCGGCACTCCCATCGCATTTAGTGTGCTCGCATTTGCCGTCGCACTCTCCCACGCGCTGGTGTCGGAATCAGTCACCAGCACGGGTCGCGCCATCCATGTATTGAATAATCAACTCAGCGAGACGCTCCACCAAATTGCCAAGCAAAGTGTCACGATGGTGGAGGACATTGCTGTCGAGGGTTTACTCAACTCCCCACGGGGACGATTAGAGCACGTGCTACAAAGCCAAATCCCATCGGTGGCTTCCGTTGTCAGCTTTGATCGCAAAGGCAATGTTCACTGGCTTTATCGACGAAATGCGCAGTCCACCGACGCGTATACGCGCAGTAGCGAGGCATTATTGCAGTCGGTGCTGACCACCTTCCCCAATGCCAAGAATCGCACGGCTGAATCTTCCCGTCCGTTTCAGGACCTCAACGGGAATTGGTCACTGATGGTGTTGTTTCCGGCAGGAGAAAGCGCAACTTCCCCGCACATTGCAATGCAGTTGGACATTGAAAAAATCGTCACCCAGGCAGTGTCTCAAACTTTGCCCAGTGGTTTTTACTCGCGCGTTACGCTCGATGGCGAAGAGATTTTTGAGGGCTCCAGCTCTCTCTCGGAATCCGATGTGTGGCTGGGCGGCAAGACAATTGACTGGGTGATGCAGCAAGAAATTCCTTTTTCTTTTCTCAAGGTAAAGGGAATGGTGGCCATCGCGCCCAACCGTTCTTGGTCGGCACTCAATCGTACTTCGTACCTGCCACTCGTTACTCTCGTTTCGGGTGCTATCTTTGCATTACTGATTGCCTCCCTGGGCCATTTGGCCATTGCGGCTCGGGCGCAGCAGCAAGAGGCCGAGGGCGCGAATCAGAAACTCAAAGATGAAATTTCTCGTCGACAACAAATGGAGCAGGAGCTGCGCCAGGCCAAAGAAAGCGCAGACCGCGCTAATCAATCGAAGAGTTTTTTTCTCGCTAATATCAGCCACGAGCTACGCACACCGCTGGGAGTAGTGATTGGGTTTGGTAATTTACTGAAATCCAAGGAATGGAGCCGCGAAGAAGCCGATCATTTTTTAGAGCGCATCTTAAACAACAGTACGGAGCTAACACGCATTATCGACGACTTACTCGATCTCACTAAAGCGGAAACCGGCCACCTCTTGATCGAAGAGACAGAATTCTCGCTCAAGGAATTTTTTGAGGACTTGGAAAGCAGCTTGAAACTGCGGGCTGCGGGCAAAGGCATCTCGCTACACTTTATACAAGAAACGCCCTTGCCGAATTGGATTGTCACCGATCGCACCCGCCTCCGGCAGATCCTCGTTAATATTATTGGCAATGGGATTAAGTTTACCGACGTGGGCGCGGTGACCGTGCGCCTCTCGCGAGATCGCTCGACGACGCTGAATCGGGAGACTCTGCGTATTGCCGTGCAGGATTCAGGTGTAGGCCTGGGCGACGAACAGCGCAATTTGATCTTCCGTGCTTTTGGTCAAGCGGATCGCATTCTAAGCAGTCGCGTCGGCGGGACGGGCCTCGGCCTGCTGCTCTCCCGGCAGTTGGCCCGGCTTCTCCATGGGGACGTGGTCTTGGCACAAAGTGCCCCGGGGGTGGGTTCGCTTTTCCAGATCCATATTGAGCACGAGATTTCGCAGCGAGCACTCTCTACTGGCAATCTCTTTTCCGCGCGCGAAACCGGGGTTTTTCCCGCACAAGCTGCTCGCACACGGGAGCTGGTTGGAGTGCGAGTGCTCGTCGCCGAAGACGCGGTCGACAACCAATATTTGCTGCAAAAAATTCTGCAGGGCGCAGGCGCATTGGTCACCATTACGGAAGACGGCCAGAAAGCGCTGCAAAAACTGTCGCAGAGCGCGTTTGACGTCGTCTTGATGGATCTCCAGATGCCTGTCATGGATGGCTACCAAGCTGTCCGCGACTTACGGGGGCAAGGTTTAGCCGTTCCGGTCATCGCACTGACGGCCCATGCCATGCGTGAGGAAAAGGAACGCTGCCTAAAGGCTGGTTTTAATGCCTATCTGACTAAACCCATTCAGGTTGAGCGGCTCTTGCAAACTATCAAGCGGTTTGCCCCGGCAAATGCCAGTAACACTGAGCACCTACAATTGGCCGCCGCCGACCTTTGGGCGGACATTTAGCCTGTCCTTTAGCGACGTCTAGGGTGCTTGAGAAAACCCAGCGGACGGGTTAAGGCTGGGGCGTGATGGACACCTCAAAAACTCTTCAGGGCTCTCTCTACAATGCGAGCCAAGCCGCCGATAAATTGCTTTCGGGTGGTGTCGTCGTATTTCCTACGGAAAC
>JALHPX010000359.1 GCA_022842225.1 bacterium | reverse complement strand
TGTTTTGAAAATCACAAACGACTCTTTTGGATAAGAACATAGTGCCGGTAAGTTAGCGCATCCCCAGAATATTTGAAAGTGAGCTATTTGCCTGCGGCAGGAGGCGCTGCCGCCTCAGTGATCGGTACCGAGAACGCCAATTTTTCGGGTGGAAAACACAGGTTGTCGTTACAGGCCTGATAGCGGACTTCGCCCTCTAACTTAGTGGCCTTGACTGTGGCGGCCTTATTCAGGCGCACAGGGACAATCACTTGGATGCTGCCATCGTACGTATTCACTTCCTTGGAAAGCCCCTTCACCATCAACTTCTTACCGACAGGGTACTTCGGCGTAAAAACTTCCAGGTCTTTATTGGTCTTGAACGAGACGTTGGTCGCAATGAGTGGCGGCTCACTGGGATTTGCCTGAACGTGCATGCCTTCCGCAATTGCGAAATCCAACTTAATCTCGCTAACCAAAGTACCCGCAACCGATTGCGCCGCCGTCGTCTTTAGAGACATCGCTTTGGTCGGCTTTGCCTCCACTAAAACGGAGAGGGACAACGCACAGGTTAAAATCGAAACAAAAGAACGATGGAAGTTCATAGGCTTTGATTGTGCTTTTTTACTGGCCTAAACTCAAACTGAAAAACAACTTCTGGGCTTTCCATGATCACGCTTGCTATCCCTTTTTACAAAAGACTGGATTACCTCAAGCTAGCGATTGAGAGTGTACTTAAGCAAACAAGTAGGCATTGGCGACTCATAGTGTCGGACGACGGGGGCAATGAGCCTGGCGCCGAAGCCGTTGTCACAGCATTCGACGATAAGCGCATTACTTACTCGCTCTCCCAGCAACACCTCGGCATGGTCGGAAACTGGAATCGCTGCTTGGAGTTAGCAGACACTCCCTTTGTCACCCTCTTACACGCCGACGATGAGCTTCTGCCGAACTACGTGGAGCTGATGGAGACGCACTGGAAAAAAAATCCCGACGCTTTCGCTATTTTCTGCCAACCCAAATTGATCGGAGAACGCGGGCAAGCCGTTTTTTCTTTTCCCGATCTCTACAAACGGTTTTTGATTCCCTCCGTGCGGCAAGAGGTGGTGCTTAGTGGCGAGGCGGCCGTGCATAGTTTGATCCGCGGCAATTATATTTTCTGTCCTACTTTGTGCTACCGCAAAGCTGCCATTGGGGAGCTGAAATTCGACGACAAGTGGAAGCAAGTACAGGACCTGGATTTTTTTACCACCGCACTTTTCGCAGGCCACACTCTACTCGGGCTGCCCACCCGCGCCTATGCGTATCGCCGTCACTCCGGAAATGCGACGGAGTCGTACACCCGATCTCTCCTGCGCTTTGAAGAAGAAGTGCAGCTCTTTAAGAAGCTCGCGGCAGCGGCCCGCGAAAAGGGATGGAAAAAAGCGGAGAAGGCCGCCAAAGCGGCGACAGTAGTGCGGCTTCATTTGCTTTACCGGATTGTCGAGGATTTGGGACGGCTTAGATGGAAAGATGCCGGTAGGAAAGCAAAGTTTCTCCACCGGCACCTGACTGGAATCTGATGTCCTAAAATCTCAATTAGGCTTGAACGGCAGCTTTTGCCATCGACTCTAATTCGCCTTTTTCAAAGAGCTCGCGGCAGATATCAAATCCGCCCACGAATTGACCCTTCAAGAAAATCTGCGGGATCGTTGGCCACTGAGTGAACTGCTTCACGCCTTCACGGATTAAGGGATCGGCCAATACGTCCACTGTCTCATATGGGACTTGGAGGTAATTGAACATATCCATCACGCCCTTGGAGAAGCCACATTGGGGCATCTGAGGAGTGCCCTTCACAAAAAGCAATACGCTATTGCTCTGCACCGCTTCTGCGATGGCTTTTTGAACGTCACCTTCGTTGGAGTAATTTACCTTCATATAAAATTCCTATTCTTTTTGTGATTCGTCGGGAGTTTGCGTTTTGAGCGCTAAAGCATGAATTTGGCCGCCCGTTGCCGGCCAAACCACGCCGTAAACCATCCGATGTCTCTCCACAAGCGATTTGCCGTGGAACTGTTGTGAAACTACCATAACTTCGAAATGGTCCTTCGTTCCGGTGAGGTCACGTACCTCAACCCTAGCATCAGGGAAGCCGTTTCGGACCGCTTTTTCTATGAGTTCTTCGGATAGCATAGGACCCTTTAACCCGTCTGGGACGGAGAAATCAATATGAGCCCAAAAACAATAAAGCCCACCTCAAAAGGCGCAACAGCCCTCGGTACCCGAGAATATTACGAAAAAGTTTCGGTGCCCAGGGAGATCAACCACGGGCCCCGGGTTTTTGGCAAAACAGACTGGATGGCCAGTGCTCTGGGGTTTGGCTGTTACCGCGTGGGAACCACCCACCCGGACCATCGTAAAAGCCTGTTATCCGCTCTAAAACACGGCATTAACGTCATCGACACGTCTACCAACTACACCGACGGGGATAGCGAACGGCTGGTGGGGAGCTGCCTGGAACAAGGCATTTCCGAAGGTTGGTTGCGCCGCGAAGAAGTGATTGTGGTTTCAAAGGTGGGCTACGTCCAGGCTTCCAACCTCACTGAAGCCAAAGAACGTGTCGCCGCGGGTAAACCCTATCCCGAAATGGTGGAGTACACCGACGATTGCTGGCACTGCATTCATCCCGACTTTCTGGAAGAACAGCTGGAGAAGACTCGCCGTCGCCTCGGCCTGGAATGTGTCGATGTCTACCTGCTGCACAACCCCGAATACTTTCTTTCGGCAGCCCAACACCAGAAGGAACGCCCGGATACGGACGCTCTCCGCAAGGAATTCTATCGACGCATTGAAGCGGCGTTTAAGTTTTTAGAGAAGGCCTGCCAACAGGGCCGAATTCAGTACTACGGCGTTTCTTCGAATTCCCTCGGCAAGGTGCTCGACGATCCTGAATCCACTTCGATTGAGTCGTTCGCAGAAGCCGCGACTCGCGCGGCCGGCGGAGGCGAGAACCACTTTGCCGTCGCGCAATTGCCGCTCAATTTGTTCGAATCCCAACCCGTTCTCAACAAACTGCCATCGGATGCAGAGAAGAACAGCTTGGAGTTTGCCAAAGCACACGGCATTTCGGTGCTGGTTAATCGCCCTTTAAATGCATTTTTTAACGGGCAATTAGTGCGTTTGGCGGATTACCCAAAGGGCGTAATTGCACATCCGTTTAAGCAGTGCATTTCTAACGTCGAGGATTTGGAAGACGAATTCCGCACTCGCTTTGCACCGCAGTTAGAGATGGGCGATGCCTCGGCCGAGGAACTCTTCACCTGGGGCAAGGA
>JALHPX010000358.1 GCA_022842225.1 bacterium | reverse complement strand
GCTCTTCCGATCTCTCCGGCGCTTACAGGGCTTGCTGAAGAATTTATATCGAGTGCGCGGATTGATAACCTGGCCAGCTGCTTTATTGGGCTGGATTCGTTTTTGGATTCAAAGCCCGCGGGCAGCAAATTATTCGTGGCGTTTGATCACGAAGAAGTAGGCAGCCGTTCCCATGTCGGTGCGCAGAGTGCTTTCTTGGCAAATACACTGGCGCGTCTGTGCCCAGCGCCAGAAGATCGCATGCGAGCGATTGCTCAATCGATTTTGGTCTCGGCAGATAATGCCCATGGCATTCATCCCAATTACGCCGACAGAATGGATCCCCAACATGCGCCGCGCATTAACAGCGGCCCTGTTATCAAGTCCAACAACAATCAAAGCTACGCCACCAATGCGCGCACCGGTGCGTTTTTATCCGAGTGCTTTAGCCAAGCGAAGGTGCCTGCGCAGCGTTTTGTTGTCCGCACCGATCTGGCGTGCGGCAGCACCGTAGGCCCCATTGTCGCTGCACAGTTGGGAGTCGATACGGTGGACGTGGGAATTCCGCAGTGGGCGATGCACTCCTGTCGCGAAACGATGGGCGCAGAAGATGCGTTTGCTCTCAGTCGCGCTTTAGGTGTGTTTTACTCCACCATTGCTGGACGAGAGGCTTAAGCCACCATGCCTTTTTTTCAAAGAGGCTCTGCAAAAATATACTACGAAGTTTTCTCTCCCGAGGGCACCGGTCGTGGGGAGTGGGTAACCCTTATTAACGGGCACGCCCGCTCGAGCACCGATTTCAAAGCGTTTGCAAAATACCTAGCGGCGCAGGGCTACTCTGTTCTCACTCCCGACAATCGCGGCAGTGGCAAGACTGAGAGTCCGCCGTTTATTTTCGCTGATATGTTGCAGGATGTGGTGGCGTTGTGGAAAGAGCGCGACATCGCGCGCACGCATTTACTGGGAATTTCTTATGGTGGCGTGATTAGTGAGAATCTTGCCGCCAGCAATCCGCAGACAGTTGCATCGCTAGTGCTTACGTCTACAACGTGCCAAAGTTCTTATTTGAATTCGGATCGCAGATTGGCCGAGCTGCCGCTTGCGGAGCGGGTAGAAGAAATGGCGAATTACTTTGGGAGCGAATTCGCGGAGCGTAATCCCGTTCTCTATAAATCGCTCGTGAAGCAAATGGCAGCGGTATTTGACGATCCTGATTTTGTTCAGAAAGCTCGCAAGCAGCGTATCGCTCTGAACCTGTTCGACTTCAGAATTCTTTGTGCATCGATCAAGGTGCCTACTTTGATCTTACATGGCTCCGATGACAAAGTGATTGTTCCGGAATCCGCGCGTGGGTTGCATAAGTTAATCGCAGGGAGTGAGCTAGAGATTTGGGACGGGATCGGCCATTTGTTTTTAGCTGAATGTGCGCGGCGTTTTTACGAACGCGCTACTGATTTTTTTCAATCCAACTCTTAAGCACCGGCTTTAACTGCGGGTGAAAATCCAGCGCCGCGAAAAGCTGCTGGGTGGTTAACCACTCCGATTTGAGAATGTAGCTTTCGCGATTGGCGGCGCTCTTGGGTTCAGCCTCCAGAAGCCGGGCGATAAAAAAATGGGTCCGGCAGTCGTAATTTTTGCCCGCCCAAAGAAACTGGTAGTCGACGATAAGTTCCGTTGAGGGATCGACCTCCACCAGATAGCCAGTTTCCTCCCTTACCTCGCGTTGCGCCGCGTTAACTGGGATCTCACCCGGTTCAATCTCCCCGCCAGGCGGCAGCACAAAGACTCTTCCGCTCTGCGGATCTTTTAAGTGCACGCAAAGCCACTGCTGATTGGAAAAACATAACGCGGACGCTCTGATTCTTTTCATGGTGCAAATTTGCTTTTACCACGAACTGGGCATAATTTTATGCGTTACGAGGGTCATGGGCCCCTCGTACATCTTAGAAAGGGAAAATTATGTTCAAAAGTTTAGGCTTAGGCCTCATTACGGCGTCGCTACTTGTTCTCGGAGCTTGTGCAAGCAAGACCGACGAAGTCACGACTGCATCGACCGATACCGCGGCTCACCAGTGCAGCGCTGATTGCGCTCACGGCAAAGATCACAAATGCTCTGCTGACTGCCAAAAAGATCACAAGTGCACGGCTGAATGCAAACACGACAAAAATCACAACTGCGGCGCTGAGTGCAAACACGACGGCGTAGCTTGTGAGAAGCACGCAGCACACACGCATGTTCATGGCAAAAAATGCGGACACAAGAGCATGAAACATGGTGACCATGTTGACTACATGCACGACGGTCATCAGCACGCAGTGCACGAAGATCACGTCGATGAGCACAAAGCTTTGAAGGCTACTACTACGCCAGATAAAACTAATTCGTAATTTCGTCTTCGGTAAGAAAAACCGAGAACGTTTCCCGGGCCAGACGCTTCACCGTGTCGGCCCGGTTTTTTTTGAAGACGCGGTGGAGATCGACCTTGCCCTCTTCACCCTTGCGATAGCAAATCCAGATTTCAGTAAATCCCTTCTGCGGACGAGGGCGGCCGAGTTGGCGATAAGGCAATGTTTCTTGAACGTCGACGCCCGTCTTCCGTCGCATCACTAAGTAGCTCACCGGCAAACTCCGCAAATCGATTTTCATTTCGTCGGAAAACTTTTTCCAGAAAGCAGTATTGAACGCTTCTTGTGGCGGCTTGGCGAAATGGTGGCACCAGGCCCAGTTCGTTTTGGGTTGCGGATCTTCTAATCCGCAATTCTCTGCGTGCGGGCAGGGTGCGAGGATTTCAAAATCCAGCAGCAGCATCTGGCGTAACTTCACCAGCCATTGACTGCTATTGGGCGTGCCGGGTTCTACCCAACAGAATCCTTCGGAATCGCGCAGCTTCTCTGCGAGCGCCTCCAGGTCCTCAAACTTCATTTCATTGGCCAAATGGCTCAGAAGAACGAAATACCCGCTAAAAGACTCAGGCGCCTGCGCTAACCCCTGCGCGGTAATCCCTTCTTCGAGACATTTCTCGACAGCAAACTGCGTAGCCAAAGCCGACCGATCCCACAAATCCACCGGCCCCGGCATCAACCCCGCCCAAACCCGAGCCGCAATCCCCGTCCCACACCCAAAATCCAAAATCCGAAAGGTGTCAGTCTCCCCGGGGGCCCCCAAAGAGCCGGTCATATGACCGCTACCTATGGGGCCCCCGGGGAGACTGACACCGATTGAGGAAAGGGCGCCTTCGGTGGCGGTTAGGGAATCGAAGGAGTCGCTTAACTCGTCGATAATGTTCTGCCATTTCCAGCCAATGCGTTGGGCAAATGTGGCGTCGT
>JALHPX010000357.1 GCA_022842225.1 bacterium | reverse complement strand
CACAGGCATTTCACGTACGAGCTTACCCTCGGTATCAAAGATACTGACCTTGGTGGGCCTTCCTTGTTCCGTAGAGTCTAAGTTCAGGCTTAAGGGCTCGCCTGCGACCAATGTCGCTTCTTTGCCCGACGCCTGCACGGTCTTGCCAATCATGCTGACCGCTTGCAACTTCGCTTCCCCTCCCATTCCCGTCTGCATCTTGGTGATGCCGGTGCTGATGTTAGTCAGCTGCTCCAAAGATCCGAACTGCGCCAACTGCGCAGACATCTCTTTGTGATCCATCGGGTTTAATGGGTCCTGGTTTTGGAGTTGCACCATGAGGAGTTTCATAAAATCGTCCTTCCCCAGGTTGTTCTTAGCTTTTGCCTCTTCGGGTTTAGCACCCATCAAGTGCGCTGGTATGGCGCTGGTAAGCTCGTCCATGATTTACCTCTTTTATCGACGTTAGATTCGCACATCCACTCGTCCAGTGGCCGCGGATGCGGCGTACTGGCGAGAACCCATCTGACGGACTGGGTTCGTAGAACTTTGTGCGAATTCCCACCGGGCATTGCGTTCAGATTGACCGTTTGAAGGGTTTCCGAAGCCTTGCTGCCGATTAGGGTTTGCGTGATCGTTTTGAAAGGACTGCTGCGAATTAAAACCATCCAGACTAGATCGTTCTAAGCTCGCCACCTTCACTTCGGAACGCTGTAGAACTAAGTCATGTCCCATCAACGCGGATTTGAGATCACTCATTCCGCCTTGAAGAATTTTCTTAGCGCCTTCACTTTCCGATCGCATTTCGACACTGACGTTTTTACCGCGAGTGATGACTTCGATCTCTACTTTCCCTAACTCTGGCGGGCTCAATGCGATGGTCATTTTTCCACCACCTTGGCTTGCCATAGTTTCAGCACTGCTCACCCACTGGGGTTTGGCTGCGTCTTTAGGGGCTGTAGCTTCGAGGACTTGAGCACTTGCGGTTACGGCCGTCTCTGCTTTCACGGGCGGATTTCCAGAATCTCCAGCAATCGACGATAACAACGAGTAGTCGCTGTTAGCATGCGCTTCTGGCTTAAGGCGATTCTTTAACTCCACCTTTGCTGCAGGGCCTTCTTTTACAACCGTTTCAGGTGCGACTTCGCCGCGCATTCCGGATGCCGAAACAGCGGTTTCGGCTTTGCGTTGGGCTTCGCTCATTTGGATGATCGGCTGGTGGGCGGTCAAAGGCTGTTGTTGGAAAGCCTGAACCTTTTCAGGCTGGCTTTGCACATTCAGCACTTTAGCGTCTACCGGTAGTGCAATCTTTGACGAATCCGACTGCGGCATATCCGCGTTTCGCTCCGTAAAGAGTCGCTCTACTTGCTGCACATCCCAACCCTGACTTTGGATGCTTTCGGGAGTCGCTTGCGTGAGTCCCATAGCTTTCCAATCAACGGTCTGGACTTTAGGTTCGGATTTTAGCGACGCTAACTCGCCTTGCACTGGTTTGAACTCGGGCTTTGCCTGTGGCAATCCGATTTCTGCTGCTGCAACGGGAATCGCTGCCGGAGTAACCGGAGCGATAGGTGCTGCACCAACAGGATTAGTGGACTGAGGAACGGCAAACAGCGCGGCTAGCGGATCTTGCGTCGTAACTTCCTGACCCTTGTTTTGATCTCCTAGTAAATCAGTTGGAACGAGATCGTCGGACTGGATCAGCGATTGCCAATCCACCGCACCATCCACTGACGAGGCTTTGTTCTGGAGGCCCAATAGGTAGGTATTGAAATCAAACCCTACTGTCCCAGAAGCAGCGTTTGTCGACGGCATATTAGACATCGGTTGCATCGATGCCAGAGGATTCATCTCGGTCGGCATGACCATAGGAGCTGCATTTATATTTGGTAGCATATGTGTTCTCCTTTCTTTTTCCTCTGCCCAGACGTCATCGGAGTTCTAGAAATTCCGACTCGGTAATTGACCTTTAATGGGCTGTAACTTGACTGAAACTTCTTCCAGTTAAAAACCGAGCGGTAATACGACGGGCTTTCTCCGGGTCCATTTGACCTAGGATGTCCGCTGACTGGTTTTCTTTGAGGCTGGATAAAATCAAACCCGCCAAGTCAGTATCCATTTCATCAAGGATACGGGCGGCTTTTTTGGATTCCATTTTGGAATAAATCTTCTTGAAGTCGTCGAGCTTGGCGTTCTTTAGGCCTCGCAGGCTATCGACTTCGGTGCGCAAGGATGTCAGCGTTTGCTCGTAGCGACTTAATTGGGTTTTCACCAATGCTTCGCGTTCAATTAGAGCGGCTTCCTTCTGGGCCACTTCGGCCGCCTTGGCGTCGAGCTCCTTTTGCTTGGCTTGGAGCTTGTCCCAAAGCGTTTTCAGATCCCGCTCACCGACTTTGGATTCGACAGGTACGACGGTGCTGGACTGCTCCGGCCCTTCCTCCAGACGCTTCCGCACGCGCAAACGCATCGTGTCTTCTTCCTTGATCTCTGCCTCAGGGGGTGGCTCCGCTGGTGCAGAATTGGCCTGAAGTTCGTGAGCAAGAAAGGATGCAGTGACAACGGAAAGCACTATCAAGCCTGCAGAGATTTTCCAGTTGCGATTGAGTTTACTCATCCTGTTCACTTTCCTCTTGCGCGCGTTGCCAGCCTACGTTGGAAACTTCATCGAGAATCTTCTGCTCGTGTCGGCGTTCTGCTAACCGGTGGTCGGCGTAGCGTTTTTCCTTTAACGCCTCAAGCGCCTTACGACGCATCACCAGCCGAATAAGTTCACCCTTCAGCTTCACCTGAGCGGCTCGTTCTTCTGCCAGAGTGCCTTCGAGTCGCTTACCGTCCTCGTTAGCCACCTCGATGGCTTGATAAAGAATGGTCACTATCGGCGACACCGGGTCTGCGGACAGACGCTTTAAACTATTTCTGACCTGGCTCCGTGATTGCTCCAGGTAATGAATCAAAATCTTTTCTCTCTGCTGAGAGGAGTTAATTTGATTCTGCTTGCGGCGTTCCCGCATGTGGGCAAAATCAAGTGCCTTTTGCAGGCGGAAACGAAATCGCATCTAAGTCCCTTACGCCTTCACAAGGTCCTGGAGTTCGTTGCGAGATTCGCCAAAAGTCTTGCGCATATCTCGATCCTGGCTCAGGAATTCGTAGATCTTCGGAGCCATCTCAATGCAATGATCGATCTCGGGATCGGTTCCGCGCGTGTAGGCGCCGTATTGAACAGCGTCTTCATTTTCCAGAAACTTCGACAGCGTCTTTTTCAGCTCGCGCGCAGCCATCGCATGTTCTTTATTCACAATGCGGTCCATGACCCGGCTGATACTCGCTAGTACATCGATAGCGGGGTACTGCCCGCGGTTGGCC
>JALHPX010000356.1 GCA_022842225.1 bacterium | reverse complement strand
GCTGATCGAGGAGTGATCACGCAGAGACCGATGTCCATGGGCGATCAGGACCACTACATTCGCTTTACGAACGGCAAGGTGGATGCGTACGGCCAGATGGGGGACATGAGAACGGCCCCCGAGACAGTGAACGTAAACGTCAGACATCAAAATTTCTAGAAATTCTAGGCATTCGACCATTGGGTATGAGGATAAGAGACTGCCTAGCAACCATCCAAGATCGAATCAGGAACGAGTACGAACACCCGCGCATCGGTTCTGAACAGCTCTCATGGGTAAGGCAGATAGCCGATGCGATAAAGAACTGCCCTACTGCTAAGAAGAAGTCCCGTGAAAAGAGGGGTCCATTCAAGAGACTAGCTGAAGAGGCTTGGCCCATAGCCAATTTCGGGAATCAGGAAACCTTCAAACTAATACCTATCGAGCTCCGAGCAGGCAATCAACCATTTGACGCTCAGATGGTGATAAACGGCTCTAAGGAGTTCATCGAAGTAGTAGGTTCCGCAGATGGTCACCTTGAATACTTGAGCGCCAGGATGCTCAATCAGAATGGTATATCGTTCGGCACCACCAGAAAAAGCGCCGATGAGCTAAAAGAGTTGCTTAAAAAGCGTGAAGTCTACGCCGGAGAAACTGTCAACTTTGATGTAGAGCTCGAGCGGAAAAGAAAACGGCTAGAGCATTCAATCCAGAAGAAGATTTCGCATGGGTACACTGGCGCTTACCATTTGCTGGCCGTAGTGCGACTGGACTTGGGCTCGGAGGAAATCGACACCTTACTAAATCCGCTGAAGTTAAGATTTGCCTCTCAAACAATTTTCAAAACGATCACGCTGTTCGAAGAACGCGACGGTCGATGCTGGAGACTATTTCCCTCGTAGCTCGTTCGTATGACATTCGCGTGTTCTATTTCGTGTTCTTTCCGTACCGGAAACAGCAGGTTTTTACTGGAATCAACCGGAAGAGACCCTCACCCCTTAGTGTTTATTTATCGACGATTTAGCCTGATTTCTCGGTCTTGTCGGATCGGCTTCGAGTAGCCTTCCAAGCTGAGGGTAGCGGGTTCGAATCCCGTCTCCCGCTCCAAAAAAATAACGGCCCCAAAAGGGCCGTTTTTTTTTGAAGCGGGTATGAAATGCGCAAACGCGACAGCGTTTGCTCACGGGATTCGAAGGGGAAAGGCCGCAGCGAAGCCGAGAAATTCGACCACCCCATCCCCGGAAGCGACCTTTCCCCGGCGGTCTGCCGGGCCCCGCCGGGGCCCGAAAGACAATCCCGTCTCCCGCTCCAAAAAAATAAGGCTCTACTCCATCCACGGGGGCATGGTCCCCTGGGCAGTTAATCAACCTACTTTTACCGTTCAACGTTCGCTGCCGGCATGTAAGCGCCTCCTAGATAGCTTCCGGCGTAGCAAAACGCTCCATCTTTTTTGCGCGTCTCTCGCACAAACGAATGAGGGAAGTAGATCGGACCGCGCGCGGAGTCTACCGTATTGCGGATCAACGCTGGGGTGTTTGGATTGAGCAAGGTTTCCACCAACGTGCGTGTGGTATTTCTCTGCCCTTCTGGCACAACCGCTCGCAGGTTGGGGTCGTTAAACAGGGTGTTGATAAAATGCTCTCGCATCAGCGCCTTCTCGCTCTCCGGCAATCCTTTAAATACGTCGCCCTCCAGCCTTTTTACGAAGGCGGTTAAACTCTCCGCTTCTAAACTCTCCACGCCACTGAGTGCGTAGAGGGTGTAAACCAATTCCGAACAGTACATGGGCGGGCAGCTGCCGCCTTCGATTTTTCTGCACACCGCTTCACAGCCACGCTTCATGATCTCAGGCGCCTTTGCACCTGCACCCGCTAGTCTTTTGCCCTCCACCCACACATCGGTGGTGAGAGAATCGTCGTAGTTGACAGCTTCTTGCATTTTCAGAGCTAGCTCTTTGACTCGCGCCAGCACCTGCTCGGAGTTTTTGTCGCCGTAGAGTCTGTTCTTGCGCAGCTTTAAAATATGAAAAGGGCCTGAGAAATTATAGGCGCCTCCTCCATAATCCTGTGGTGAATCGATATGAAAAAACTTTCCGTCTTTATCCTTCATCACAATCGCGGCGTGTGAGGCTCCTTCCTGAATATGGTCTCGCAAGTTACTGGCGGAAAGGACGTCGTTAGACGTTCTAAAATAAACCAAAACATCGCCTTCTTCTAAACAAGCATCCAGCTCCGCTTGAGTATTCAACGCCACCACGCCTCGGCCGGATGCATGGGGAAGCTCACTAAAGGATTTCTCGGCCTGAGCAGCAGAAACCTCGGTAGCCAGATCAAACGAGTTATACGCCCTAGTTTCCGTAAAGTTAGACAAACTCTTCTTTGCCTCTTCGCCCTTTAGTGGCTTGGCCTGAGGGCACGGACAAATACTCGCGCCAGCAACGGCTTTGGAGCGCGGTATTGAGATGGGCTTAGTCGTAAGCCCCTTAGCATGGTCCTTCCCCCTCGGAGACTTGGCGTGGACGTGCACAAAACCCATCAGCAAGACGGAAATCAGAATTTTCATTGTCGAAGTATAGCAAAGTCCTATTGCGCCATACGAAACTCCTACTGGATATGACGCCCCTAAAGAAGACACCCGTTCCGATGATCAACGGTGCGAAGAAAATGATGGCCGAGTGTGTCACCATGCGGCAATCAAAATGACCCAGGGCGATGTAGGCAAAAGCTTTAATGCCATCACCCTCGTCTAAAGAGGGTGTGAGCTGGGTGATAAGGAGTCCTGTTTTACTGCGGGCTGTGTAGAGCGCGACAAGCCGGGGTCAAAAGAGAACCCTCAAAAAAGCAAAGCCCTGCTTCTTAAGTCGTGCGATCTGGGCAGCGAATCCGGTTGCGGGGCGTTAGGAAACTGGTTGGTCGAATTACATAAGCAGTTAATTGTATAAATATATTGCCCAGAAAAGAGACGCTCAACAGACGGATTTCGCGCGAAAGAAAGATGCAGCCGGAGAGACCCTCGCACCGACCGCCCTCTTTTATTAACGCATCAAGTCAACTGCTTTTCTCCATTTCCTGATCGCTTACGCCGATAGGTAAAGAGATGAAAAAGCTCAGGTACTCGCCATATCCTTCCCTCACCCTGATTCTTGGATTGGCCTATTCTGGATGGGCACTTGCGAATACACAGTTTACGTTAGAGGCAGCAGGCTCGATTCAAAACCTGCAAAGCCAAGAACGGGTAGAGGTTGAGGCAGGGAAAGCTTATTCCTGGAACGGCAAAGAGCCCGTGGCCATTTTTCAGCCCGACAAACCCCCGGTCGTCGTTGTTCCGGCAAACTTCAAAGGAGATCTGGACTTCCGATCCCTGGCG
>JALHPX010000355.1 GCA_022842225.1 bacterium | reverse complement strand
GGCACCTACATAGGCCAGTCGCAACGCTTCGTTCACAATGCCACCCAACTCCAGAACCTTGGTATTCATGGCAAGAGCGGGGCAGGCGATATCGACGCCCTCGACTGTTTCTTGCGTCGATTCAAACCCGGTTTCACCCGAATGGGTGGAGGAATCTGGACCACCATCCGGATGATTTTTGTATGGATGGCCTTTGCCAAAGCAGTTTACGTTGTCGGCTTGTCGCCACAGCTTCAGCTTTTTCATCGCCGAAGAAACGGAACCCTGTGCCGCTTGGCGGAGCGAATCCGTAGCAGCAGTGAGTGGCTGGAGCGTTGCGCTTTGGGTGCCGCTTGTCGACGATAGATCGAATTTCTGCAGAAGCGGGTCTATCACTTTAGATATCGAGGCATAGACCGTGAGCGATCTGGATTCGGCACTGATTGCTTTAGCGTCGCTAGAGGGACTGCCCGCGATGGGCGAAGCGATTGCCACTCTTGGCAGTGCGTTTACAAATTCGCCCGGCTCTTTGGTTTTGGAGCAACTCGCTAAGGCGCAGAGAAGAGTTGCGAAGGAAAGATAGGCGTTAAGGGTCTGGCGTGTGCACATGGCCCGATTATAGGAAACGGATGTTTAAAAGGAAATGCGCGCACTCACGATTTCCTTGGCGCGGGGCATTTAGAGGCGATGAGCCAGGAACAGAATTTCGGTTTTTCTCCCATCAGCCCGCTCAAAATCTCTGCAGGACTGTACGCACCGTCCTTTTCAAAAAATTCTCGTCGAATATGCTGACCAAATTCGGGGCTAAGTTTGCCATCCCCATGGGGGATAGCTTTTGCAATCAGACGTTTGGCCAGCGCCTGCGACCAGAGATACGTCCAGTAACGGGTGTCGTAACCGCCAATAGCGTAGTCATACGACGCCAGGAAACTCGCTCCGGCAGGCAGGGGGAGAAGGTGCTCTTTGTACAAGGCGGTTTCTAAACTCGAAAGGCGGGGGACTTGGGAGCCGTGCATCTTTAGATCCGCCAAGCTATGAACCGCCTTCATCCGCAGCTGCAATAACGACGAGAATGTGCGAGCCTCTCGCCATTCTCGCAAGCTCTCGACGGGGATTTTTTGGCCCGTTTGGTAATGATGACTAAGCGACGACATCACCTCAGGTTCTAAAACTAAATACTCCAAAAGCGTCGAAGGCAATTCAGCTAACTCGCCCAATTCTTGCGCCACCCATAGTCCGTAGTAGCGGCTTTTTCCCAACATAGAATGCAGCACGTGGCCCAGCTCGTGGGCAAGAATAGAGACGTCTCCAAGCGATAGAAATGCCGGCAACCGTTGCGACGGAAGCGAAAAATTCGCGTTGATATTTACGACCGGTCGCGTGGTGTACGATTTATCCGTCGGGGTAAAGGGAGTAGTCAGTTCGTGGCACCAAAACCATTCGTCTTTGTGCTCGCGGGGAAAAAGGTCCAACGTGAACATGCCCAAAACACTGCCGTCCTTATCCAAGACGGCAAAGGCCTTCACGTCGGGGTGCCAGAGTTTTGCGCCCGCCAGACGGTAGATCTGAATGCCGTAAAACCCGGCAAAGAGCTCGAGCAAGGATTCAGTGGTTTTCTCAGTCGCAAAATACTCATGGCTTTTCTCGGGGAGAGCTGCCATTTCCAAAGTCCTTGCGTAGTAAAAAGCGTCGGCCATGCCGGGTTTCTTAATGCCGATTTTCTTTACCCAGTCCGCGAAATCGGGCGCGGTTTGCTTCAACGACTGGTTAAGCTCGCGCGCGATGGTGCTTGCCTTAAGCGATTGGCCCTCTAACTGAAAAGTGGCCCAAGAAGTGTGCTCCATCATCTTGGCAATCTCGCGCCGAAGCTCGGTAATTTCGCGCAGGATCGTTGGATTCTCAGGAAGGCCAATTTCCATCACGGCTTTCCAAACCCGATCGCGCACGGCTTTAGAGTGGGCTTCGGTAATCACGGCGCGGGATTCATTCCACGAAGTGATGGAAACGGCGTACCGATCTCGCTCGCGCGTGAAGAGTGAGAGAGAATGCTCGGTGAGGCCGTGTAATTCCTCGGCGGTAAAAAGCATTTTCGGAATGGGGCGCAGCTTTATTTTTTCGAATTCCAGCTCCTTCTCGAACAAGCGCATCCACAGACCAGCAAGTTTGGAATCAGCGATAAAATCCTTCAGGCTTCCCGCTTTTTCAAAATTGATGAGAGTTTTTTCAACTAGCTTTTTCTGCGCGACCGAACGCGTTTTGGTCTTGGCAAATTCTAACGCCGCCTTGCGAATGCGCGGGTCTTTGAGCCAGACCATGTTCTGGTCGTCGAGTTTTTTAAGCGCGGATTGTGCTGCGGTGTAGACGGGCGTGTTTTGGTTCAGGCTTGCTACCTGAAAGAGCACCCCTTGCGCATGACCCAAACCGCGTTGCACTCGATCGAGCGCCTCGATCGTATTGGCAAAACTGATTTTTTCCGGCGCGCGTTCGGCGATGCCGCCCATCGCCTTATCTAGGTGTCTCAATGCCTCTTGGCTAAAGGCCTCGACTGCTTCAACGGTAGAGGGGATCTCTGGAACATGGATGACGGTGCGACCAGATTTTTGGAGCTCCGTAAATTCCTGCCAAGTCATTGGCTCGATGGCCAACGCAGAAAAGGTACAGATGAAAGCGCAGATAAAAAGAACAGTCCGATACCCCAAACCCATAACCCCGCCGAATCGCTGAAAGAAAAACTAAGTTGTTACCAACACTGCGGTAGGACGTCCGCTTTGCGCTTTTTTGTCACGTCGACGAATCCAGCGCGCGTCTACTGCCGGATCTTCCCACCAACCCTCAAAGTCTGAAAAACTAGGAACAAACTTCTCTAAAACTTCGAGATTCTTTGGATCCAACGCAATGCTATTGGTCGGAGTCTCGAAGATCTCCATCGTCATCTGAAAATCGTTTTCCAGCCGCTGCTGCCGCAAGCTGTGTTCAAAGCGGCTTAAGGTTTTGCCGATGCCCATGGCATAGGCTTTTTTCAAAAAGCACGCGGCAATCATTTCAGTTGTGGGATCGCCAGGGAAAGGCAAGGAACGAAAACTGGGAACATGCTGCCACAATGCAGGGAGAATCGGATCTTCTGCATGGTGAAAAAAACTATGGTCGGCAATGGCCGTGAGAAACTGCTTCCAGTCTTTTTTTAGAACGCCAAATTCTTCTACCATCTCGCAGGAATTGAGAGGCTGCGGACTTTTAATCGCAAGCGCCGCTTTCCAGGTGTGGCCGTGGGGAGTCATGCACGGAATCGATTCCGTCTTGGTAAAGCGATGGGCCGCTTCAAAGCGGTATTCAAAACGCAGGGCAAACACCCGATCGTTCTAGGCCG
>JALHPX010000354.1 GCA_022842225.1 bacterium | reverse complement strand
CAAGCTCGTTTAATTCAAAAACTACCATCGACTGATTGCTAGCCGAACCCGTGTAACCAGAAACCACTACGTGTCCGTTTGGGCGCACTGCAACCGCTTTCACTTCGTCGACAGCGTTCATATTGATGAAAGCGCGGCCCGAAGTTCCGTAGGTCATATCCACGATACCGTCTCTGGACAAACGCACGAGACCGAAGTCACGGCCTTCCGCAATCGTGCCAGCAGCGATGATTTCGCCCATGGGTCCGAAAGCAACTGCGTTCATAGTGTCGTGGTTGCCGCTGAACCGGATAATTTCAATGCCGGTTCCACTTGTGCCAAAGCTAACGTCGGGAATGCCATTGGATAAAAATCTAGCAACTAAGTTTTTGCAATTACCGTGGGTTTCGCCGACGACAACAAACTTATCTGGACCCTGGAACAAGAGCGCTGCGCCGTTATCGTAAGTATTGACTGCGCCGGGTTGTAAGTCCCTTAAAACTAATCCGCCGTTTCCAAACGAAGCATCTAGCCGTCCGTTGGAATTGTATTTGGCGAGAGCTAAGTCATCGTTTACTGGACCGCGAGCCCGGCCAACAGCGACAATCGAACCATCTGGGGCAATTTGCAGGTCATTCAAAATATCATCGCCGTAACCAAAGTGCGTGCTGACCCGGCCATAATCGCCAAAGCTCACATCAGGAATTCCGTACTGGTCCAAGCGGGCAATAATAAAATTCTCTCCCATTGCTCCATCGACGCCGTATCCCCCAATAACGATCTTAGAGTCTCTTTGCGCGCGAACAACTTGGACTTTCATGCCCAAGCCATCGACCACCAGCAATCCGTCGTCGCCAAAACTAGAAGGAGGCGAATTTTTGGTAATGCGCGAAGGTTGGACAGTATAGAAACCGTCGGAGCCCGAATCCAATTCAGCGCAGCCGCCAAGAGCAGCAAGTACGAGTAAAGCGGCAGCAAAATTCTTTTTCAGAGTACGCACGGTAGCCTCCGGTATGAGTCTTTAAGTTGCAACCGATGTGCCGCAAAACCTTCACAATTGGGGGGATCGAGATTCCCCAATCGCTAGCCCTGGTTAGCACCGCAAATAGAGTCCCTGCCTAAGCTTTGGGCACATGCTGACGGCCTTACCCATGAAGAACTTTTGGATATTTTTTGGGGGGACTGCCTAAGTAGCTAAAACTACTCAACTCTGAGGTGTATTCTGACTGTACGTGGTGTTGTTCAAGGATTCTTCTCGAGAATGAGCACGGGGTATCGCTGAAAGCGCACGCGCCACGTGTAGAGGGCTCCTGGGTAGGTCAAAAAGCCTGGGAGAAAGGTCCATTGGGGGCCCTTTAAACCTACAAGTTTTAGGCCCTCGCCTGCGGGCGGGGGTGAAATCACCATCCAACCACCCGGATCGACTATCCGGCCGTCTTCTAATTCCACCGAGGAATGCCCCGTGGGCGAACCCACGTACGCAGCATTTGCGCCAAAATGCATGCGCGAAGGAATCTTAAAAGATCGTAATACCAGCCATGCAGTCAGCGCCTGCCCCAGACAAAAAGCCTCCCCCTCATCAAGGTAATCCTCGAGCGGCACCACCGGCAGTGAAAAGCCAGCATCGATCATCGGGTGATCAATAGGAAAATCCTTAAACTGAATTTTAGTCTCGGCAATCTTGGGAAGAGCTGCATCCCAAGGGAGTGGCTTGGTGAGTGGACCTAAGTGATTGGCCACGTTCTCGGAAACCAGTTTGATTATTCGCTCGCGATCCCAGGATTGTGACAGCGCTATGAGAATGCTGTTGTGAATTCTTTTTATCGCGCGCTCCAATGGCGAACCGGGTGTGAGATCCACACCAATCAAGACGTGATCACTACTCCCGTCGCCGACAACAAAGCGCTTCGGAATGGGATCGTTGAATCCCATTAAGGCAAAGTCTTCTAGAGCTTCTCCCGCACTTTGCGGGCGCGGAACAGCGGAGAAAAACGTAAACGTGTCATCGCCGTCTTCGCCCTTCTCTTCCATTTCGTAGCGGTGATTGATCAAATAGCCCATTTCAAATTGGGCTGGTAAGTCGGCAGCCGCTCGCTTCACGAGTTGGTTGCAACCGGCAAAAGAGGGAGATGCGAGAACTGCGACAAACACTACCAAGAAACACGCACATTGAATGCGACGAAGATTCCCCAACCCCATAAATCTCTTATAGGGGCGCGAATTCTAACCAGCAACTATATTCACAGGGTGCGAAGCCGCTCACTCGCTTGCCTAGAAGCATCGGCGGCGAGCTGTCTGAGTTCTAAGCCCAACTCATATTTCTCCTGGGCATTCTTAAAGTCATCCGTCGCTTCGAGAAAAGTACGCCTCGAGATCGCACCTGATTCGTTGAGTGGCTTGAGGCGATTATACTGCGCCTGCGCCAAAGCCAGCGTCGCCTTAAGACCGGCAAGTCTCTGAGTTTGGAGTTTCTCTCGCGTCGTCCACAAATCCACGTAAGCTTGCGCGAGTGCTCTTCGACCAGGCATTCTAATTCCGCGATTTTGGTTTCCGTCTCCTGAAGCCGGTGTTGGAAATGAAGATCTCAAAACCAAGACAAACAGCCGCCCTGCTCATTCAGCCTCCAGAGTTACTTAAAACAGCTGCAAGCAACGAGACGCGTTCTGCTCGAGAAAAGCCAGGCGCTCCGCAACCGTGAGTGATTTCGGCAATGCCTGCATCTTGAATCCAAACACAGGTAGCTTTGCCGCATCTGCAATCCGAACACATCCCTCGGCGCGTGCAGAGCTAAGCTGACTGCCTAGAGTTTCAAAGGGAGCATGGGAATCCGACCAATTGCCGTAGAGCGGGCTATCAAGCGTCGCGCCTGAAAAGATCAGGCCCTTGAGCAATCCCCGAGCGGAAGCCTGCTTGAGATGATCTTCAGGGCCCGCACCACTGCGAGTCTCAATGGCAGATCTGCCCCAATTCACCAGCACGCCCGCAGGCGTCGCTCCCGACGACTGCGTGATAGCAGCCATCTCAGCCTCCAGAGTGAGAAATCCCTTAGCGGGGACTTGGCCGACTTTGTAGGCATCGCAGTGCTCCACTACGAGTTGCGCGCCTTGCCAATCCCATGCTCGCAGCTGGGTAAGCGACTCCGCAAAGCTATCGATAGAACTGGTGACGCCTGGCTTTCCCAACGTTGGCGCCGAATGGATCTCCACTGCGCGGATGGCCTGCCTGCCAACATGGCGATTAACCGTCGCAACCGACTCCTGCAGCCGCTGCATGAATTCGATCGCCCGAGCCCGGCCGCTCGCGTCATCCGACGCCAGACCAAAGTGCGGATCCTTGGCAAGGGTGTTCATCACCCCTGGAATCGGCGTTAA
>JALHPX010000353.1 GCA_022842225.1 bacterium | reverse complement strand
GCCGGCCTTACGCCTAGCCGCCACCTCCGCAATTGGCTCTGCTCACCGGCCGCACCCGATGCGAGTCGAAAAAGCCGTCCCAGCGGCTATTGGTAAGCTTAAAAACGGTGAAATCGAGGAGATTTACTTCGTCTTTGGATCGGAATCCAATGGCCTGGTCAATGCCGACATCGCGCTTTGCGACTGGGTCGTCACAATCCCGTCCTCAGATCTGTATCGCTCCTTGAATTTAGGCCAGGCCGTACTCATATTCTCGTACGAAGCAAACCAAGCGCTGATTGGCGAATGGGAAAATTTCGAAGTGGCCAAACCTGGTCAGAAAGAACGGATTATTGGGCATCTTTTGGAATTGGCCGAGAGCGTAGGATTTATTTTGCCTGGCGACCCACTCAAGATGCGCCCGCGGCTCGAAGCGATTTTTTCTAAGCTCCCGCGCTACATCGAAGATGGGCACACGTTGCACGGGCTGATAGATCAAACCATCCGGAGTGTTCGAAAAGGACAGCCCGATGTGCGCGGTCGCTACAAGATGTTTCAAGAGGAAAAAAAATTATGAATAAAAACGAAGCGGAAACACCTGAGCAACCAGAGGATTCCAAACCAGTAGAAGACACGGAACTCGAGCAAAGTGCAGCTCCATCTGCGCAAGAGGAATTGGAAAAAGCAAAGCAGGATCTGCTTTATCAGCGCGCCGATTTTGAAAATTCCCGCAAACGCCTTCTACGCGAGCAAGAGATTGCGATCCGTTTCGCCAACGAGAAACTTTTGAGCGAGCTCCTTGGAGTCGTCGATTTATTTGAGTTGGCCCTGGGAAGCAGCAACGTTCTAAAAGACAAAAAAGACAAAGACGTCTCCAACTATCTGATGGGCATTGAAATGACCCATCGCCAATTCATCCAGACCCTGGAAAAAATGGGCGTTGAGATGATTGGCAAAGTGGGAGAGAAATTCGACCCATCCCGTCACGAAGCGGTATCGCAAGTTCCTGTCCACGAGTCAGAGAAAATAGGTACGATATTGCAAGTCGCCAATCGCGGTTGTCTATTGCACGGCCGCCTTCTGAAACCAGCAAGAGTGGTGGTCGGCGAAGCCGATGCATCTTAAAGCCCTATAGACAGCCCAAATCATGGCCAAACGCGATTACTACGAAATCCTAGAAGTCTCACGCACCGTCGATGAAGACGGCCTCAAGCGCGCGTACCGTAAATTAGCGGTCCAGTATCACCCGGATCGCAATCCTGGTAACCGCGAAGCCGAGGACAAATTTAAAGAATTGTCCGAGGCCTACCAGGTCCTAAGCGATGCCAGAAAACGAGCGGCCTACGATCAGTTCGGGCACGCGGGTCTAGGCGGACAAGGCGGATTCTCGGAAGGATTCGCCGGCGGCGGGTTCTCCGATATTTTCGACAATCTCTTTAACGACATCTTTGGCGGCGGAGGCGGGCAACGCGGCCCCGCGTCGGGTGTCGACTTACGTTACAACTTAGAAATCAGTTTTGAAGAAGCGGCGTTTGGTACGGAGACTTCCATCTCGTTTGAAAAAGATGTTCTCTGCGATACCTGTTCGGGTTCAGGCGCGAAGCCGGGCACCAATCCAAAAGCCTGCGCTACCTGTCGCGGCACCGGCCAAGTGCATTTCAATCAGGGCTTTTTTACCCTTTCGCGCACTTGCTCTGACTGCGGCGGTCGTCGCATGGTTATCGAGCATAAATGCACCACTTGCCGCGCCAAAGGCACGACTCGCAAGCCAGCTACGGTAAAAGTAAAAATTCCAGCAGGCATCGATTCCGATCAGCGATTGCGTTTGAAGGGTGAAGGCGAAGCCAGCGAAGTCGGCGGCGCGGCGGGCGATTTGTATGTGCAGGTTTCGATAAAGCCGCACCCGATCTACCAACGCCAAAACGAGCATGTGTATTTGGAGATGCCGATTACGATTTTTCAAGCAGTGGGCGGAGCCGAACTCGATGTCCCCACCTTGCATGGACCGGTTTCGATGAAAATCCCGGCGGGGACTCAGTCTGGCGAGCTATTTAAAATCCGCGCTAAGGGCATCAAGCGGCTCAATGGCAATGGCACAGGCGACCAAGTCGTGCGGGTCATTGTGGAAATTCCGGGAAAGCTCAGCGCCAAGCAGCGTCAACTTCTGGAAGAGCTGGAGGCGGCGAGTCCCAAAGGCGCAAATCCTGCGGTTGAAGCTTTTAGGAAAAAGGTAGAGGATTTACCGAACAAATGACCTTTTCCAGACAGTCTTTCACCACGTTCTTTTTAGCCTCGGCCGTCGCGCTGTTTCTGGGTGCGTGCGCTTCCGCTCCTTCCTCTCAAGAAGGAGCCGTATCCAAATTAGGTGATACAGATAAGGTGAAAGAAATCGCAGTGGAGCCCAAGGCTCGCAGTGCGTTTTTTCAGGCAGAGCGGTTCTTCCGCGCTCAGGAATACAAGCAAGCGACGGGGGCCTATTTAGGCATTCAGAAAAAATTCCCCGGCACTCAGGCCGCCATGCTTTCCAGCTACCGGCTGGGGACGATTTATTACTACACGTCGAATTATCCCAAAGCGTCGAGTGAGTTTAAGGATTTCCTTCGCAGACACCCACAAACAACGCTGCGCTTTGACGTAATTTACAATTACGCGGCCTCGGAATTTCAGCAGGGCAACTACCCGGCAACAAAACAAATTTTGGCGTGGTTATCGCCGACAGAAATCCAATCACAAGGTCCGGCGCGCGCTGAGGTGGTGTTTCAGTTGGCTGCGCAAAATGCCAATGCCGTCGGCGATCATGCCGCCGCAGTTTCCGCTACGGCCTCACAGCTCCAGTTACCGATTACCGACAGCAAACGGTACATGCTCCAGGCCGCGGTCGATCAGCACTTGGTGCAGATCCAAGACCGCAACGAATTGACGGCTTTGCTCTCTCAGGTCAACGAGCCCTCTACTCAGTCTAAGATTTCGCAGCGACTTGCAGCCTTGAGCGCGCCACCAACTTCCACGACGCTCACTCCTCCAGGAACTGTGGAGCGGGTGGAATCGTTGCCCATCGGTGCCAATACTTCGGGCGATACGCGTTCTATCGGCGTTATTTTGCCGCTCTCCGGTAAAAGCGCCGCGTACGGCGAGCGCGCACTAGAAGGCATCTTGATGGCAGCCGAAGTCTTTGGCGGCTCCGCGAGTGACCGTTACCAGATTTACATTGAAGATTCGGAATCTAGCCCCGCTGTGGCCGCTCAGGCGGTGGATCGATTGGTGCGGGAACACCAAGTGATGGCCATCTTGGGCCCCTTAGCCTGGACCGAGGCTGTTGCGGTGTCGGAGCGCGCGCAATAATTAGGCGTCGCCAATATCACTCTGACGGGCAAAG
>JALHPX010000352.1 GCA_022842225.1 bacterium | reverse complement strand
GCTCGCGGAAAATACCGGCAAGCTCGATGTGCCTGGAGCGATGGCTATTCTCGGAGATAAATACGATCCGTTTTACCGCCAAGTGCGCGGCGTCGGGAATGTCGTGGCCGTGCACACAACCATGACTAGCGTGGTGGTGCAGCCAAGCGAGCAATCGGTTTGGGTGGCCTCCGGGCGCGCGCCAGTCTCTATTTCCACTTACGTTAAATTGCCCATGGTGGCAGTGGCGGACGCGGAAGCTTTTTCCAGGTCTGCTAGCGTAACTCAACCCAACATCGATTATGCCGTGAAAAATCCGGCGGAGAGTGAGGCCGAGCAGCACTTTATTCGCGGTAAGACGGCTTACGAAACGGATTTAGATCCGGTCACCGGATTGCTTTGGATGGGGAAGGCAGTAAAAGCGGATCCGGGGAACCCAGCCTATGGATTTGTAGCGGGTATTCTGGCGCTGCGCTCTTCGAACTTTGCAGCAGCGTCTCGTTACTTCGGCGATTTAACCAACCAGAAGAACGACCACTATCGTCGATTGGGTCACTACTACTTGGCTCGCATGTACGCCCACAGCGGCGATGAATCCTCGGCACGAGGGCATTTTCAAGCCGCTGCCTTCAATGCGGACTCCAAGCGGGAGAGAAAACTGCTCGTAGCGATTCAAGACGGCTCAGAAAAGCTCAATCAGTTACGTCGGTATAAGATCAATACCGACATGCTGACCTTGATGGTGCAGGAAGCGGACATGGTTGAATACTAAGACCGCAGCGTGCTGTCGTTTGAAATCAGAGAATGATTGGTGGACGTGGCGATAAGCTTGCCCGACTTCGATCGGACTTCGGCCCTTAAGATCATCAGCGTCTTACTCTGATTAACTACTTCCGCTCGTACGACGATAGACTCGTCCTTTGCCGTGAAGGGACGCACAAAGCTCGTGCTCATCTCAATCGTCATCACCGGGCGCCCCGCCGCCATATAGGTCAGCGGGCCATACACTTCATCCAACACCGCGCAGAGAAACCCTCCCTGAAACATGTGCATGGGATTGGTGAACCGATCGTCGAATTTGATCTCGGCGGTCAGCGACTTGCCGAAATCAATGTCGATGTAGTGAGTTCCCAAAGTGAGACCGGAATTGGGCGGCAGCTGCAGGCTTACACCCAAGGCTACAAATTTTTCCGCCATCTCACGCATGTTTTGCGCAACGAATTCGTGCGCAGATTGTTTTTGCGCTTTGCTCATTAGGTTATGCCAGTGTTCCGCCGTCTACATCGAGAGTTGCGCCTGTGATGTAAGAGGCATCGGGACTTGCTAAAAATGCGACGACAGATGCCACTTCCTCAGGGCGACCATATCGCTTGAGCGCGGTTTGCTCTCTTTGAGAAATCGCAATTTCCGCATTTGCAGGGTTCATATCTGTATCGATAGGACCTGGTTGAATGGTGTTCACCGTGATTCCCCGAGGCCCTAAATCGCGGGCCCAGCCGCGAGAGTACGCGGCAACAGCCGCCTTGGTAGCGCTGTAATCGGCGATTCCCACCCACGGCGACCGAAATCCGAGGATGCTGCCAATCGTGATCACGCGGCCACCTTCTTTAAGGTGCTTGGCGGCGGCTTTGACGGCTGCCACCACCCCGGTGACGTTGACGGCTAACTGGTGCTCGAAGTCTTCCTCGTGAGTTATGTTCTGGTCGATACCGCCAGCGATAAACACGCCAGAGTTGTTTACTAGAATATCGAGCTTGCCATATTCTTTTACGGTGAGTTCGACGGCATCGGCAACTTCTTGAGAATTGCCGCTATTGGCTCTGATTGCAATGGCACGGCCTTTTTTGGCGCGAATTTTAGCAACGACTTCTTCGGCTTGCTCGGCACTATTAAAATAAGTGAGGGCGACGGCTGCGCCTTCTTCGGCTAAGCGAACAGCAATGGCCGCGCCGATACCGCGAGATCCGCCGGTTACCAATGCTACTTTATTTTCTAGTTTCATATGAGCCTCCGTTTTTAATTTCGTGTTTCAATAGGGCGTAAGAAACTAATTCGTTGTCTATATCGCAACGGATAGTGCCGTCTTTTTTCCCAGCAACAAATTGGTGATGAAACAACCCGAGTACTTGGGTTGAACTGCTTGGGCTTCTTAATTTTAATATGAGGGTAAATGACCGAGCGGTCAATTACTGCCCCGCGAAACAGTTTCACTCTTTTGTGAATCTGATTATGGCCTATCGTAAAGTGGGGATGCGAGAGCGGATGAGTAAGTACAGAGCTATGGAAAAAGCGATCAGATGGTAAATCGCAAAGTACGTCATTCCACTCCCCGAGAAATGCAAGAGGGAGCCAAGGCTGAGGGGCAGAGTGAAAAGAATCAGGCGTACATAAACCCATTCACGGGCGTAGATAAGGAAGCCCAAAAAAACGAGCACTAATAACCCGTGTAGGGGCGCACCTATTCGGTAGTGCCCAATCGCCAGCGAAACCGGGGTAGTTTCGGTCAAGATCCGCCAAGCCCTTTTCACGAGCACGCCGGCGTACCAGAACGGATCCGAGAAGATATCGCCGAGAATTTTTTCGCGCATGACCAGTTCGTATTCGGGCAGGTCTTCGGGTTGGATCGGGTAGGCTCCTTTACCGTCATGCGAATTATTCAGCCAGTGGCTTCCCGGCGTCCAAGTATAATTGGGGAAGTAGCGTTCAATCATTTTGGGCACGCCATATTCAAAGATCTTCACATCATCCCAAGCGTAACCGTACTTTCCACCATAGTCGCCGAGTCCTGTTGCAAGCGTGTGCCAGACTACATGGTGTTGTCGCCGGGGGCCTTTGTAAGGAATGCCGCCGTGGCTTTCCACGAATTCTACGGACCGTTCATAGATTCGATTGCTCCAGCTTTCATAAGCTTTGCTGGTGGCAATCGACGATACGAGCAAAGTGATTGTCAGTGCCGCCCGGTGTTTCCACGGAGCTTGCATCGTCAGGTAGATCAAAAAAATCGCGTAAAAGATAAACGACGATTCCACGCGAACGCCTTTGGCCATTGCGGTTAGCAATCCACACAAAGCCGCAACAGCGAAATGCCAGCGACGGGGAGTGACTTGGGGAAGAAGGAAACGAAAGTTCAATGCAAGCGCCATTACGGCCATTGAAATCGTAAGCGAAAACACGTTGTGAAAACGATAGGTCTGAAAGAGCTGAAAAGGATCAGAGCCAATGAAGGTCGTCAGCAGGCCACCCAAAAGCGCGTAGCCGTTGATCCAAAAAGAGATAAACAGCGCAACGAGCGATGTTATGAAAAACACGGCGTTGAAAAGTTTCACCTGTGCTTTTTCCGGCGAGCCGTTTACCCACGCATCGGGCAAGTAGAGGA
>JALHPX010000351.1 GCA_022842225.1 bacterium | reverse complement strand
CCCTCATCGACACCACCGTCGGCGATGGCGATATGGACACTCTGGTGCATTTTCAAAACAGTGTTTTCGTAGGTGCGCTGCCACAGTCGGGAGAATTCGCGCAGAATTGGGCAGTGGGGGCAGAGGGTAAGTTAGCAAAGGGTCTGCAGTCGCTGCCGCGTGCTCGTCCCCAGAGCTCCCCAGCGGGAAATCCGGCGCGGGCCACGACTGCCAGCACTTCAGCCGCCGCCAATGCCGTTCCGCAGGCGGAGATTTTAAAGAGACAGCGAGAAGCGGAGCAGGCTCTCCCCCTGGAGCCTTCTTCCGGAAGATTTAATGGGCTTGAGAAGTAGAAGTGAAAATCGGGGTAAGTGTTTGGAATTACGCAGTTTTGGCGTTTTCCCTTGGCCCACCGTATCATTTTTGATACAAGGTGCCCCTATTTCGAAAGGAAAGCGCGATGAACGTTCTAGTTTTGGATGATGAGCTCACGCTCCGCGAGGCAATCAAAGTAGTTTTGGGAAGTGAGCACCGACTGCTCCTAGCCCCCTCGATCGCGATCGCGCAATCGTACTTAGAAACCGAAGAGGTGGATGGCGCGTTGATCGACGTCAACCTCGGCGAAAAAGCTTCCGGTCTCGATTTTCTTCAGTCCTTCAAAAAGAAATACCCAGACAAGCCGGCGATCATGATCTCCGGCGCACGCGAAATTCCCACCGTGGTTCGCTGCATGAAGCTTGGCGCGGATGATTATATTGAAAAGCCGTTCGACGGCGACACACTTCGCCTGAAGGTCTCCAAAGTTTTTGCGGATGCCAAACGCCAACGCGTTTACCAACGCGCCTATGAACAAGTTGAATCGCAATCCGAAATCGTCGGAACCAATGCGCGCCTGTTACAAGCTAAAGCACTGGTGGAAGAAGCCGCGGGCCTTCGAGTGTTGTTTTACGGTGAGACCGGCGTGGGAAAAACTCCGTTTGCTCGTTTCTCCAACCAAGTTTTGAGCCGTTTAACCGGCGAGATGCGCCCGTTTGAACAAATCAATTGCGCAGCCCTAAACACCGAGCAGTTTCAAGATTCTCTCTTTGGTCACAAAAAAGGCGCTTTCACCGGCGCCATCAGCGACAAGCGCGGATTAGTGGAACTCGCCAAGGGTGGTGATCTGTTCTTGGATGAAATCGGCGAGATGCCATTGGAAACCCAAGCTCTGTTTCTGACGTTCTTGGATTCGATGGAATATTATCGCCTGGGCGACGATGTAAAGCGCAAAGCCGATGTTCGGATTTTGTCGGCGACAAACCGCGATTTAAAGCAAATGGTGGAGGCAGGTAAGTTCCGCAAGGACCTATACTCGCGTATCTCGCAGGTCGTAGTAAATATTCCTTCAGTGCGTGAACGCAAAGACGATATCCCGCAGTTATTCGAACATTTCATTCTGCGTTTTGCCGGCCATGCAAAGCCATATGATCCCGCGGTCCTCGAATTATTAGTGATGCGTACTTGGGAAGATGGCAACGTGCGCGAGCTGCAAGATGCGGTGGAGTATCTCTGCTTGAAATCGCGCGGGTCGGAACGCATTGAAGTTTCGCACTTAGGCGTACGCTACTTGCCATCGCAGGGAGCTAGTGCGCAAGCCTCCACGCTCTCTCCGCAAGCTTCGGCTGGCGTCGCTATTTTAAATTACGACAAAGTCATGCGGGAAGGTTTGGAGCAATATCTCGACGTGCTTGAGCGCGAAATTTTGGAGCAGTGCCTGTCTCGTTATCCGGGAACGTTGGATGAAATGGCGCGCGACTTAAGAGTGTCTCGACCGACGCTGTACCGTCGATTAAAGCACCATCAGATTTCTTCCATGCGGGGAGATTTTAAAGAGGCGGCGATTAACTAAGGCCCAGCTGTTAGTGCATGCTCCGGGCTACCGCCGGGTCGCACCGCCGGAATGTGGTGCACTGGTAGAGTTCAATTTCGCGCCAGCTGACTTGCGAATTGGTTTCTAAGGTCCGCACTTCGACAAAGCGAACGTCTTTCTCGTCGACGAGTTTTTCCAGCCACTGGCCGGCGTTAGTGATGTCGCTGAAGTTTGCGACCTTATGTAGCTCGTTTTCTTTTTGGCCGACAAACACCTCGTGTTTCGTCAGACCGGGTTTGGATTGATCGATGCAAAGTCGCAGCCGCGATAATTTAAACGACCGCCCCAAATCCACCCGAATCCAACCTTTGCCCTTGGTCTCTGCAATCCAACCTTGCTGAGTGGTGCCATCGATGGCCCTCTTGGGAAGGGCGTCATTCCAAGTGCTCGAGGCAACGGCGCGCAGGGGCTGAATTTTTTGCTCGGGATCGGGAATCGCAAATTCCATCTTACAGCTGCCTTCGTCGCCCTCGGGCCCATAGACCGAAGCTTGGGTTTCCATGTTGCCGACACGGGTGGGAATTTCATCAATAGTGATTGAGTCTGTGCCCGCGGCTAGGGTGTGTTGGGTTCCATCCCAAACGACCTTAGAGACGCGGCCAAGTGCTGTGAGCTTCTTGCGAACGAGATCAAAGGAATTCTCCACCAGGCTAATCGAGCAGCGAGGGGCGACGAAATAGGATTGGCAAACGGCGTGGCCGTTCTTGCCGTAGACACTGCCGATGGCGCGAAACACTTTGTACTCATTGGCGGGTACGGTGAAATTCACGCCAGGCTGCACTGTGTAGCCATTGACGTTGGCGCCGACAATGTCGCCATCGGCAATTAATTGAAATTGGATTTCGTTCCCACTCGGCCCTATAGAGCCTTGCTTTTCAATCCGGCAGCCCAGGCGATCTTCTCTCGGGCGAACACTTTCCGCGCGCGCTTCGGTGGGCGGAGAAATAAAGCGGCCCGCCTCCTGCGAGGTGGTAAACGGATCGGCCGTGGCGACTGCTTCGTCGAGTACGTTCCCCCGCCAATCAATGGATTGAACAGTGACTCGTTCTTCCACGCGTTTCACACTGCCGTAGACTTTTGAATAGTGACTAAAGGCCCGGAAGGGTTGGTTCTGGGGGTATTCCACCAGGCGATAGCGGCCCGTGCATCCCGTGGCGATGACTTCCCACACCACATCCATATCCGCTCGGGGCGGGCCCCAGTGCGGCGCCACCATGCGAATTTCGGCGGAAAGCGGTTTGTCACAGGCAGCGACACTCACCGGTAGATACGACAGCCAGCTGTCGGGGATGTAGCCACAACTCGACAAAAATAATACGGCAAATAGGCCAAGAGTCAGTCTAACAACGCGGATCCTGAGGCTGTGAAGGGTCATAGACTTTATGCGTTAGTGGGGAGCGGTTAGTTGTTTTCCAGTATAGCGTATCTCAAAACTGACGTCTCCGCGCTGAGAATGAAGCGCGGTTTTCAGTCTGATTGAGCTCAAATCACCCCGGCATGGCCCTTGCTCTAGGAGT
>JALHPX010000350.1 GCA_022842225.1 bacterium | reverse complement strand
ACGTCATTGCTTCGTCGCTACGCTCCACATCCTTCGCAGGGTAGTCGGGGTGGCGTGTGAATTTCGCCTTATACTTTTTGCCCTTGTAGGTGAATTCTCCCGTGTCGCCCGTTTTCACGCAGTGGCCCGCGGTGATGATCACTCGCTTGCCCACAACCGTGGCTCCGCACTCCGATCCATTAGTTCGGATCTGAACCATTTCTGGATGGTCCGATGCCTTTACCAACTTGCCGTTGATCAACATGGGCGTAATCGTGCCGGCAAACGCAGGCATACTTAACAACGCAAACGTACCGATAGACTTAAGCATTCTGTTCTCCTGATGTCTTGATTTTTGGGTTTGTCACTGAAGGAAGGAGTTCCGACCTGAATATCCAGTCTATCGGCGACAAAATTCGGCGGCGGAAATCAGGCAACTAGGTGTTAACTTTTGTTGCGGGGCGTTCTCTGAAGTGAAAAAATCGTCAGTGAATCTGCTACGATAAGGCATGCGAAGAAATCGCCCCGCTTGGCAATCTACTCTCTCTAGCCCTGCATTCTTGGTTGCTCTTATTGTCAGCTCTCTATACTTGGTGGTGCTATTTCCCCTTTGCTTCTTTCGCCACGACGACTGGTGGATTTTAGGAAATAGCGTTTTGCATCTGCCGGGCGACTGGGGTTTTCTCTTTCGTCCGACGCTTTACTTCCACCAAAGAGAAATTGACTGGTTCTTTCGGCCGTTCTTCAAGCTTTTCACTTACCTCTTCTTTCAGGCCTTCTCGTTTCATTACTATCTTTGGCTGGTCACACTCTTTGCACTTTTCGCCGCAACTCTGGCCGTTGGTTACACCGCGCTAAAGCGTTTTTCTGGACGCGCCGCCGCAGATACTTTCCTCGTCTTTTTCGCCGCTGCCATTCCCCTGCACATTGGAAGTCTGGCTTGGGTGGGAGAAGGGCTGATGAATGTTCCCCAGGCGTTTCTGCTAATGTCTGTCACCGCCTGCTGGATGGAGCTCGCCAATCGCAAAAAGGCCATTGTTTCCGATCCCGCGCTTTGGGCAGCGATTGCTTTATTTTTTCTTTCGCTGGGATTCAAAGAGAGCACCGTTTTTCACCTAGCGCTTCTTGCTGGACTGACTCTCTCGGAGAAGAAGTTCCAATTCACTCAGCGCCTGCCATATTGGATTCGGCAGTTCGCTCCGCTCGCACTTGTCGGTGGTGCGTACCTGATGATTCGGCTGGGGCTGATGCCGTGGAACCAAAGTTACAAGCCCGTATTCTCGCTCCCACAGTGGACGGGAAGCCTCGCCAAATTTTGGAGCGTGCCATTGGCAACTGCTTTTTTGTGGATCGCGCTCGATGCGCGTTTCGATTTCGATCGCTGGAAAAGTTGGGGACAAGCGCTGCTCAGACGCAGCTGGTGGATTCCTTATTTTGGAGTTTCCAGCGCCGTTTACCTCGGACAAAATTTCTTTTCGCCCGGATGGTGGTATCTGCCCTCGCTATTTCTCGCGTTTGCCATCGCACTTTGCCAGGCAGACGTGGGCGCTCGGGAGAAAAATTCCCAGCCGTCATTGGTACTTCAAGCCACCGTTTGCCTGATGGCGTTTGTAACTTTCTCTACCTGGCAGCTCAATCGATTGGGCTGGCAGCATTGGGGCGGCTTACAGCGGCAGTTGCATCAAGCAATCGTGCGAGCCAATCCTCAGCAGATCCGGCGAATCGCTTTGTACGAATGTAGCTCGCCTGAATTTCCAGCGATGCAATTGTCGCGGGTAGTCGGAGATGACGAGGCCATTCGCAATCATTGGCAGCTTGTGCATGGCAATCGCGTGTACGTCGGCTATCGCTACTGCGATCACCTCGAACGCGACCTGCGAACTCCCGCTTCAATCGACCAAAACGACGAAGCTGTTTTCGTTTGGAAGTTTCCTCACATCGTCCCTCTTGGCAAAAACGCCACTTACCTGTTTCCGCAGTCTTCAAAAACGAATTAAACCCGAGATTTTTATTTGAAACTGAAAACGATTGTCCCATAGTACAGAAATCGATGAAGATCGCTTTCGTCTACAATCGCAAAAGAGACAATTCCCTAGAACAAGCTGAATTTGATACTCCGGAGACTATCAGCGCCATTGACGCCGCTCTCAGATCCGCAGGTCATGAGGTCATCGACGTCGAGATGAACCTAGCTACCCAGCCTTATGGTTGGATCCGACAACTCATGGATGCCAAGCCAGATCTGATTTTCAATACGGCAGAGGGTTACCACGGCGTCGGCCGCGAGAGCTTAGGGCCCACAGTCTATGAGCAGCTCCAACTTAAGTACGTCGGCTCCGGCCCGTACGGCTGCTTCCTCACACTCGATAAATTTCTTACCAAGCAGATGGTCGCAAGCCGGGGTGTTCCGGTGATTGAAGGTTTTTTTATTCAATCTACCGACGAGCTGCAGTTTATCTCTCGCGAAATGAGTTACCCAGTTTTTGTGAAACCCAATTATGAGGGTTCCAGTAAGGGGATTACTCAGAAGTCAGTTTGCAATCAGCCGCAGGATTTACTCGAGTATGGCGGGCAGTGTCTCAAAGCATTTCCTGCCGGTATCCTGGTCGAGCGATTTATTCCCGGGCGAGATGTAGCGGTGCCCTATATCGCGGGCCTGGGTGAGGGCGGAGTGCTGGAGCCACTCGAGTACGTCTACTCCAAAGCGGGCGAACTCAATATCTACGATTACGACCTCAAGAATCTCGACGACAACGCAGTTTCGGTGAAGTGCCCCGCGGCGATCGACCCGAATCTACGTCTGGAATTAATGCGGTTGGTAAAAGCTATCGTGCCCGCAGTCGGCGCCGCTGATTTCTCACGCGTGGATTTTCGGATTACGCCGGACAATGAAATCTACTTCTTGGAGATTAACGCACTACCCAGCTTGCAGCCCGGTGCCGGTATCTTTGATGCTACCAAGCTTCTGGGGCTGGATTATAACCAAACCATCTTAAAGATAGTCGATGCTTCGGTTCAGCGGTTTAAACTCGGCGGCTCGCCAGCGAAGATTTCCAGACGTTTGCGCACGCGGCCTCCGCGAATTGCGCTTGTCTATAATCTTAAGCGCCGGCAGCAGGATCACCCGGGTTATCAAGATGAAGCCGAATTTGATTCGCAGGAAACAGTCGACCATCTGGCAAATACGATTGCTAAAATCGGCGGCCAAGTCTTCCCCATCGAAGCCACTCGCACCTTAGCCGAGGAGTTAAAAGAGTCGCGCACCGATATCGTCTTTAATATCGCGGAAGGCAGCCGTCAGCGTTCTAGAGAAGCGCAGGTTCCGGCCATTTGCGATTTGCTGGGAATTGAGCATACCGGTAGTGATGCAACCTGTTTAGCCATCACGCTGGATAAAGCTGTGACCAAAAAGCTATTAATCCAGGATGGGCTTTTGACCCCTG
>JALHPX010000349.1 GCA_022842225.1 bacterium | reverse complement strand
TTTGCAGACCAAGCAACTTTGCCAACGCGCGAATGGCGGTTGTCTTCCCCACCCCCGGCACGTCTTCCAAAAGCACATGCCCTTGGCAAGCCAGCGCGCAGAGAATGGTTTCAATCACCTCATTTTTGCCGCGTAGAACAGTGTTAAGACCTTCGCGGATCTTTCCAAGCTCTTTAATCACCTCGGCATTTTCACTCACGCGAGCATCTGAGATGCGGGCAACATTTTTCATGACCGTTTTCCTCCGGCGTTATCCGCGCTAGGCACTAGTTGAGCCATGCGGTCAGACAAAAATTTCTCGACCAGTAAGTAGCACTCTTTGCTCATCAGAAAATCCATATGGGAGAGATCCTCCAAATCGACGCCCCGGACATTGGGAATATCTTTCCACCGGCGAGGCAATCGGGTTGCGCGCGGCGGACAGAGCATGTCACGCTTAGAACGGATGCTGAGTAGTTGAACCGTAGGCGCCAGCGGGGCCTTGTTTAATTTGCGAATGAACTGCGATACCGGAAGCATTTCCCAAAGCACTTTGGCTTTTAAGATCAGCGGCGTCACAAAACCCAACGCCGCCACCCAAGTACCGCGGTGAGGAGTTGCTAGCGTCACAACACCCTGAGTGTAGAGATGGCCTTCTAATCGCTGCACAAAATAGCGAGCCACGAGCCCACCGGCCGAATGTGCGACCAAAAAAGTTGGCAGAGTTTTCTTCGATAAACTCTTCACAACCAGGCTCAATCGCTCTGCCATGTTGCTCAAGCCCAGAATACCGTCAGACAATTCAGAAAGAGTCATCGCAAGAACGACAACATCGTAACCATCGCGCAACAGGCGTTTGCGAATAGCGGAAACACTCCGTTGACTGGCGCCAAAGCCACAAACCACTACTACCGTTGCTTTGGGATCGTCTGCATGAGCAATCTCGCACCCATCGTCCGGAGACTTCTTAGGTAGCAAAGACACGAGCTCGCGCAGAAATACGCCTGTATCACCTGATTTCACATATGAGGTTTCGGAAGATTAAGGCTTCCGCTTGGGGACTTTTTTCTTAATGAATGTGAGGATTTTGGCTTTATTGGTGGTGCCGCCAATGGTGATGGATTCTGCGGGACCGTCGTATTCCAGTCCGCCACCGGTGTAGACGCGTTTGATTTTACGGTTTTTGACGTCAGGGGAGGAGAAAACCCCCGTGAGCAAATCCAAAACAGCCGTGCTTTCGTACTCCAAACCCACGCCTTCGTAGCCCAATTCGGAGAGCTTAGCGTTGAGTTTACCAAAAGCAGGATTCACCGCGCGGGCTTCGAGCGATTCCTTCTTCGAAACCCCAGGATCTGGAACCTCTTCGAGGATCGGATTGGGCTTCTGTGGAACCGAAGTCGTTGGCTGGGGCGGCGGCGGTGTAGGTGTAAGCGGGGCGGCCGGCGGCAGTGCTGGAGGAGCCGGCGCTGGACTGCCTGGCTGCACCTCTGGCTGTGCCGTTAACGGCGAAAGCGCTGGATCGTAAGTGCCTGGCTCCGTGGCGGCCGGCGACTGGAGCGGGTCTACAGGTGCATCCATTGCGGGCTCACTAGAGCAGCCTGCCAAAAAAACCAACCCGAAAACCGTGATTATGCGCGTTAAATAGCTCATTTTTTTTCAACAAAAAGATCTTAAAGATTCTAACACAAACAACCGAAACCTAAGACGAACAAGAGTCAGGACAGGACTATCATGGACTACAGACTGATAATTACCTTGGTCGCTTTGTTTCCAATGACCGTATTTGCTAATAGCGCGGCTCCGGCTGAAGCGAAAGCAACTGCGGAAGGAATTGTGGATGCCAGTGCATCTGCGGCGCCTCGATTGGAAATTCGCAAATATCGATTCTTCCACGATACGCGCTTACAAAGAGAGCGTCTCGTTTTGGAATTCGAACGACGCGACTTCTACCATGAATCAAAGCCTCGGGTTTCTTTCGAAGCCCTCTCCTCACAAGAAATCATTGTGAAATTGGAGAACGCGGTTTTGATGGGCGCGATTCCAGAGTCATTAATTAATGACTCCTACGCGCACCAGAGCAAGTTCATGGGTCCAATTTCGATGGACGACCGAAGCATGTCTTCGGGTCTGGCCATGAAAATGAAACTCAAAGACTTTGACCTCGCCTATAAAGCCGAATGGTTGTCGAGCCCCGCTCGCTTGGTAATCGACGTATTCCCCAAAACGGGAGCCGCCGCAAAAAACCTAGCACTGGGCGAAGGCCGTAGCCGCCATCCAAAAAGTTTAAAAATAGAGCGCAAGAACACGGTCTCCAGCTTCGGAGATTTCATGTGCTTCCCTGCAAAATCCAAAGTGGGATTGGCAGTTGTGTTCCAAGCCGGAACGCACGCCTCTGAAGATCTCCAAAAGTTTCGTGTAAACATCGACGGCTCCAACATTGGTTTGGAAACGCACATGGATCAAGAGTCGATCGTTTGTTACCCAAAGACAGCGCAAGTGAAGGCTTCGCTCTCTTTCCAAGGCTCAACGAGTGCGACAACAGCGCCGATTCAGAGTGGAACCGTAGGTGGTGGAGCTCCGTTACTCAACCTCTTCCCTCCAACGTCGCCGTCTGCTCAATCAGCTCCGGCTCAAGCGCTGGCTGCGCCCACAGCCGCTGCGCCTATAACGGGTGGTTCGGATACCGATTTAGATCCAGGACGTCTGAATACGGGTAATGGTGCGAACGGAAACGGCAACGAAGAACGCGGAACCGCTTCATCTTCGCCCGCTTCGCTCTTGCCACCGCTGTAAAAGTTTACTTCCATTTGATATTGCAGCCCACGCTAGGACGTTGCAGTTCTGGCGCGGGCTGTTTTTTTATGACCCGCTCCAACGCCGCCCGTAAGTCTCGGCCATCGACCACCGCCCCATTGCCAGGCCTGGAGTCGTCAAGTTGACCTCGATAAAAGAGCTTGTGTTGGGCATCAAAAAGAAAAAAGTCAGGAGTGCACGTGGCGTGGTATGCTTTAGCCACTGCCTGGGTTTCGTCATATAGGTAAGGAAATAAGTACCCCTGCTCTCGCTTCTCCACCTTCATTTTTTCCGGACTATCCTCTGGATAATTAACTGCATCGTTGGAATTGATCGCAAAGACAGCCACTCCCTTAGCTAAATACTCCCGCCCAAGCGCCGCGAGCTCAGCTCGCACATGCTTAACAAACGGACAATGATTACAAATAAACATAACCAAAGCCGCTCGATTTCGAGCGCTATCACTAAACCGGACGGCCTTGCCGTCGGTATCGAACAACTCAAAATCAGGAGCACTAGTATCCAAAGCCACCATCGAAGAGGGCGTACGCGCCATGACATTTCCTCCGCTCATTTAAATAACAGTGAGCCCAACAAACTTAAAGACCAGATAACTGGACAGATTTGCCGCCATCAAACGGCAGTAGTAACCTTGGACCAATCAATGGGTAAAAAACGTAAAAACCAAAAAGGCAGTAGTAATAAACAAAA
>JALHPX010000348.1 GCA_022842225.1 bacterium | reverse complement strand
GTAGGTTCTCATCGAGGTTTTTAAAGCTCTCGATGTTTTCTTCCATGCGATCCAAATTCGAATCACAGACAAAGACCACGCCATCGACGCCCTTCAATACAAGCTTGCGGCTTGCATCGTAAGTGCTCTGGCCTGGGACGGTATAAAGATGAAAGCGCGTTTTAAAGCCGCGGATATCGCCGATATTGAGCGGCAGCATGTCGAAGAACAGCGTGCGTTCCGTCTCTCCCGGGTTAGTGACGAGGGCGCCGCGGTGGCTGGGCGCTGTCTTGCTGTAAATGTACTGCAAGTTCGTCGTCTTCCCGCTTAATCCAGGGCCGTAGTAGACGATTTTGCAAATGATCTCTTTGGCCGCGTAATTGATATAGGACATGTTTTTGTTTTAAGCGTTAGAGAATGACGCGGTTCTGCAGCGCTTTTCCGAGAGTGGCTCCGTCGAGATACTCGATTTCACCGCCTACCGGGATTCCGTGCGCGATGCGCGTCACCTTGGTCCCATTGTATTTGATGAGTCGTGCGATGTACAACGCTGTTGTATCCCCTTCGACCGTGGGATTAGTGGCCAGCACCACTTCCTTCACTACACCCGACTTCAATCTCTGCTGCAGTTGCTGGATGCGTAATTTGCCTTCGTCCATTCCGTCTAACGGCGATAATGCGCCGTGAAGAACATGGTAACGGCCTTGGAACTTTCCGCTTTTCTCAAACGCCTCTAGGTCCGCAGGGCTTTCTACGACGCATAAGATTTCGTCGGTGCGTTGTGGATTCAAACAAAGCGCGCAAACCGGCGCCTCGCTAAAATTCGAACACACCGAACACATATTGAGTCGCTGGCGAGCGGCCAAAATACTTTGCGATAAAGACACCGCGTATTCTTCGGATTGGCGCAGAATGAAATAGGCTAGACGAGTCGCGCTCTTGGTGCCGATACCAGGCAAGCGCTTTAACTCTCGGACCAAGCGATCCAACGCTTTATCCGATTCAGAGCTTCCCCCATACCCGGCCATTAAAGGCCGCCCTTCAAGAATGCACCCATGGGCCCCAGATTTCCCATCACCTTGGACATCTCTTCGGAAACCATCTCTTGCGACGCTTGGAGCGCCTGGTTCACAGCGGCGACAATCAAGTCTTGCGCCATCGTCGCGTCTTTTAAAACTTCGGGCTCAATCGACAGAGAAATCAGGCGTTGTTTGCCATTGGCCACGGCCTTTACCATGCCGCCGCCGGAAGTGGCTTCAACGCGTTTATCGGCGAGAGCGTCTTGCAGGGTTTGCATCTGCCCCTTAATTTTTTGGGCTTGCTGCAGTAGTTCCATCATATTTCCACCAAACATGGAGAGCTCCTTTTGTTTTTTCGGTGCAATTTTAAAGGTCGACGTTTACGTCGATAACTTCCGCACCGAGCACTTCTTTCATTTGTCGGACGGCGGGGTGTTCGAGAGCGGTCTTCTTAATGGCCTGCGTCTCGACTTCGCGAGAGCGTTCGACGGATTGAATTTGATCGGCGCCGCCCGAGCTGAGACTCAGGGTGGTGTCGGGTCCAAAGAAACTTTTGAGCAGGTCTTCAATGCCTTGGCGCGTATGCGCGTCGCTGGCTTGGCGCTCAAAAAAGCTGCCTTGGGCGAACTTTAAATTGGCCTTCTTATCTGGCCCCATTTGAAATTCAGCGTGGCCGACGAGAGCACCCAGTAAGGGGCGCTTCTTCATCGCAAAATCAATAAACGCATTCCAAGTATGCTCTCCGCGCGCGGGTGGCGTGGGAGGTTGGGGCGCATAGTTGGGCGCTTGGGGTGGCGGTGCCGTGGGCATCGGCGGCTCGGGGCGTTGAGGCGGAGCCGAGTGCTGTGGCTGCGGGGCCGAGGTGTGCGCGGGTTGCTGTCGTTGCACAGGCGGCGCTGCGGGTGCGCGCGTCACCGGAGCAGGCGCCGCGACGGCAGCGGCTACAGGTCCTGGTGCAACCGTAACAGAGCCGGGCTGCAGCAACCGACTTTCCATTTCCGCCAAGCCTTCTAAAAGGCACATGCGAATCGACGCCATTTCTAAAACAAATCGCGGCAAGCTACTCGTCGACATCTGCGAAATCGCTTTCGCGACGATTTGCGACATGCGCTCGATTTCAATGCGCTTAGCCGATGCCGCCAGCTCCGAGAGCTGAGAAAACTGCGATGGCGAAATATCGAGCGAATCCGAAGTCACTGGTTGCGAGCTCTCTCTCGCCACCGCCAGCAAGTACAATAGGCGCAGTTCTTCGAGCGCTCTTTCCGCAAAGTGTTTTAAGTCCACGCCAGCGCGGTAAGTCTGGTCGACGATTGCCAAGGCCTCGGGCGGTTGGTGCTTCACCAGGGCCGCAAGCCAGAGCGTGATCGTATTCGACGACGCTACGCCTAGGGCTTCCGTGATCAATTGCTCATTGAGCGGCTCACCTGACGTATCTCCCTGGTGGGAGAGAATCTGATCGAGCAATGAAAGCGCATCGCGCAGACTGCCGTCGGCGTAACTCGCAATGGTGCGCATGCCGGCTTCGGAGATTTGCACTTTTTCGGCTTCTAAAATGGTCTTTAGCCGCTCGACGATTTGCGTTTGTTTTAGACGGCGAAATTCAAAACGCTGACACCGTGAAAGAATCGTCAGCGGGATCTTTGGAACTTCTGTTGTCGCAAAAATGAAGATCACATGCGGAGGTGGCTCCTCCAGCGTTTTTAGAAGCGCATTGAAGGCACTGATACTGAGCATGTGCACTTCGTCGATAATATAAACTTTGTATTTTCCCGAAGACGGGCTGTAAGCAACATTGTCGCGGATTCCGCGCACGGCTTCCACGCCGTTATGAGACGCGCCGTCGATTTCGGAAACATCGACAGAACGGCTATCCGCAATGGCTAAGCACTCCGTGCAGGTATTGCACGGGATACCGTCTTTTTGATTGGGGCAGCGCAGGGCTTTGGCGAATATCCGAGCAACGGTGGTCTTGCCGACTCCGCGGGCGCCGCTAAATAAATAGGCGTGAGAAATCCGGTCCAAGCGAATCGCGTTGCGCAAAGTTTGCACGACATGTTCTTGACCAATTAAATCCTCAAACCTTGAGGGGCGCCATTTTCTTGCGATTGCTAGATACGCCATGAAGAAGCCACATAATGACTGCGAGAAAGAAAAGGGAGGCTCGGGTTACCTGCGTCGCACTAATCACATGCTACCGCTGCTTCCTTCCGGACCTGACGGGGTTTGCAAAGACTTGTCGCGCAGGGCCGAGCCACACTAGGCATCAGAATTAGTCGGCTTTCTCCCCAGTGTCAAAAACTCTGGCCTGGCCCCTGCTAAAGGGATTAAAATCGCGGCAGATGGGTGTTTCCAACTAGAGGTAATTACTATGAAAAGTTTTCAACTACGTTTGCTGCTGAGTCTGTCACTTTTGGTCGGTGTTTTCAGTGCCACGCCAGCTAAAGCAGGCGTCGATCTTCTGAATTTCCAAGTGGGTTTAATCGGTGCGTTTCCGAGCGGCGGCT
>JALHPX010000347.1 GCA_022842225.1 bacterium | reverse complement strand
TTTCAGAGCGGGTTTTATCGAGAGAAGAAATCATCCACTGTTTTACCTTCCAGCCACGTCCAGGGACGGCCTGAAGTGCGAGGTCAGCCCCCTCTTTCAGCGTCAATTCTGTGCTGGAGGCGTTGGACAGCAACGGCGTGCCGTCCGCGTACCGGATCATGCCTCCGCCCGTTTGGGCTTTGCCTTCAAATTTTAAGGCGACGCGCACGCGGTAAGAAGCGGGAGCACTTTGCAATTCGTTTTTAGAGATTTGGAGGCTGGAGTCTTTTCCGCATCCCGAGAAAATCCAAGATAACAGCAGGGCCGGTGCAATCGAGTAAAAGAGCCAGCGTAAATTCAAAGATGCCTTCATTGGTGTAAACCCCTGGACAGCCCTTATGGCCGTCGTCTGGGGGCACAACCTTACAAAAGCTGTGCCGGAAGTCACCAGGTTCCACACGGCGCGCCAAGGCAAGCAGAGGGGGGCTTCAAAGCGCTTTTTTGTCCAAGATTCGAGCGCAGGTGACGAGAATTGTTCCTTCTCATAGCCGAGGGCCTACCTCAGCGTTAAGCGCCACAGTGCTATACTATTTGCACTCCCATGACCTACTCCGGCCGCATTAGAAGCTTAGATGGACTGCGCACTATCGCGATTGGGCTCGTCCTTGGACACCACTTCTTCTCCATATTGCAGTTCCGGGGCAAGGAATGGGTTTACGGCGTGCTGCTTGGAGGATGGGTCGGAGTCGACCTGTTTTTCGTTCTTTCCGGGTTTCTCGTCACTCGCGTGGTGCTCAAGAACTACAGCGCAGAAAACTTCCTAAAAGTTTTTTATACGCGACGGGCACTGCGAATTCTCATCCCGTACTATCTTTTCTTATTCTGTTCGTATGTTTCATTGAAGGTTTTGGGTCTCAACGCGAATGTGGTTGCGTGGCCGATTTTCATGACCCATATGCAAACGATCTGGCTCGCGTGGACCGACGTGTGGGCGGTTCATTTTGTGAATCCGATGTGGACACTGGGGTGGGAAGAATATTTCTATCTCGTTGTGCCGTGGTTTTTCTTTTGGAAGGGAAGCAAGGTGATTGTGCCCGTTGCGATAACGGGCCTGGTGCTTTGCGTTCTAGGACGCTATGAGGTGAGCCTGCAAAGACCTTTTAGCCCTGTTGCCTACTTCGTACTCCGACCGGATGGCCTACTTTGGGGAATGCTCCTAGCCGCAGCGTGGGAATCTCCGGCTACCAAGAAAATCCTGTACCAGGCCAGGAGCGGTTTTTTTGCGACCGCAGCCGTTTTGACCAGCGCGCTTTTCTATTTCTTCTGGCAATCCACTGAGCTCCATACTCCCGAAGATTCGATGAACGCGTTTCTCTACAGTGCGGCATCCATCGCTTCTTTACTTTGGGTCGTGGTGGTACTCACGGCCAAAGAGAAGTCGCTTACCCAGCGGCTACTTGCGAATGCGCCGATGGTCTACATTGGAAAGATCTCGTACTCAATTTACCTGTACCACGAACTTGTGCACTTCTGGGGCAAGCAGGGCGAATTCTATTCAGTGCCGAACGCCATCGTAATGGTGTTGATCTCAGTCGCGATTGCCGCTCTATCTTGGGAGTTTCTAGAGAGACGCCTGATTGCTTACGGACAACGTCTTACTTACCGTCCGCCAAGCGATCACCCAAGCGATGCACAGCATAGCTCCCGCAAAAATGTACGGGCTACCGGGTAAGTAAAATTCGGCGTTCCGATCGGAAGTCGCCGCAAATAAGGACGTCACAATCAAGGGATTTAAAATCGCCATGACGCTGGCAAGGCTCATGAGCGTGCCCTGCAACTCACCTTGCTGATCGGCAGGTACTTCCCGACTAATCAGCGATTGAAGCGCTGGCTGTGCCGCCCAAAAAACTGCCGACAAAAGTAAAACGGCGTAGATCATCGATCCCGAAGTCGCCAACCCAAACCCCAAGAAGCTCAAAGACTCCCCAAACACACCCCACACAAACACACGCTTCTCGCCGAAGCGCTTGACGATAAACCCGGTGAGAAAACCCTGCGCAAAGACCTGGAGCAACCCGACTAATGCCAGTGACATCCCCACTTGCGCGGGGGTCCAACCAAAGCGGTGCTCCGTGTAGAGCGTCCATATCGAAGGATGGGTGTGGCCCGCCAGGTACATCAGCGTGGAAACCACAACGAGCGGACGAACTGTCGGAATGGAAAGAATTCTGCCCATAGCGCGAAAAGGATTCAGCGCGGCCCACTGAACGGGACGACGATTTTCCGCCGACAGCGATTCCGGCAAAACAAAAAACCCAAAAACAAAATTCAGCAGATTAAAGCAGCCCGCAGCGAGAAACGGATACTGCGGGCCCCATTGCGCTAGAAAACCACCAATCGCTGGACCCGCAATAAAGCCAATGCCAAATCCCGCTCCGATGACACCAAAATTCTTAGAGCGATTTTCGTCGGTGCTGATATCGGCGATATAGGCGCTGGCAACAGTGTAACTCGCGCCGCTCATGCCAGAGATAATGCGCCCTAAAAAAAGCAGTGGCAGAGTGGGGGCAAAAGCCATGAAAAAATAATCTACGGCCGCTCCTAATAATGAAACGAGCAGCACTGCTCGCCGTCCAAACCAATCGGATAAACTTCCCAAAAACGGCGAGCTAAAAAACTGCACGAAAGCATAAATCGCAACAAAGTAGCCAAACACCCGCGATACCTGGAACTCATCTGTTAAGAAACGGCGAATGACGTCGGGAAGTACGGGAATCACAATCCCCAACCCAATCGAGTCAATTGCCATGGTAATTAGGATGAACCAGAGCGAAGAAGTTTTTTTCATAGGATTCTTAAAAAAGAAGCGGCATGTCGGCCGCATCAAAGAGCGCTTCGAACAATCCATCTAGATAGTGCAGGAGGGTTGGCATTTCCTCCAGGGAAAAAACGGGAGGTTCATTAAATCCCATTCCAACCGAAGATCCACTCAGAAGCACTTGCTTCATGCAATCATAACTGCGCTGTGCATGGACGAGTTTTCGCTTCACGACTGAACGCATCGGCTCCGGATCCGCAAGAGCATTGGGCGGCAATTCCACGTCTGGATACATACGACGCCAAGTCGGCAGCCGCGTCCCAAAACGGCGAACAAATTCCTGGCCACTCATTTTCAAGACAACAAGAGAGGCTGGCGTAGGTGCTTGCTCGTCTTTTTTAAAGCCATAAGTGACTGGGTTCAGAAAAACCTTGGCGCGGCTTGGTGTGGTGATAAAGCGCAGCGATACCGGTATCGAACGGCAGACGTAATAGAGATCCAGATACGAGCCGACTTCGCGCAACAGGTGATCGAAAGCGTCGAGATCGCGAATTTCTGGCAGAGGATTGCGAAGCGCGAACTGCAGCTCCACGTGCGCGGTTGCAGGCGAATTTTTCCGCTCCGGAAAATCCCACTTTAACCAGTCTTCCAACGGTGATCTTTCCCACGGGATGGGAGAACCCGGGAATACGGTGGAATCATAGGCCCGCATGGCTGCTGCCACCGGCCGAGAGAACGCGCCCGCGGGT
>JALHPX010000346.1 GCA_022842225.1 bacterium | reverse complement strand
TTAAGTCCGATTCAAAAATTCGAATAGCAGACCTGAAAGCGGCGCGAAACGCGCTTTAGTTCGGCCTCTGCTATGATTGGGTTTCCCTAGATCTCGCTTCAACAAGGAAACCCGATGCGCGCCGTATTACCTCTACAAGTAATCGTCGTGAGCTCGTCTTCAGAGCTGAAAAAATTATACGGTACGACCCTGCGTTCCATTGGTGCTGATGTTCGCTGGCACGTAAGCCTGCAGGAGGTATTGGACGAGCGCGGGACGCTCAAACCCAGTATTTTGCTGCTGGACCTTGATTCCCAAACAGAGCCGGTAAAACTTTTCTCCGAAGAATTGCGCGCACTCTTTCCTGACAGTGAATGGGTCGCGCTATCAAGTGAAGACTCGGCTCAAATCGCCATGCGCTGCTTGAGAGCTGGATTTGCCGATTTCTTGGTAAAGCCAATGAACCCAGGCGAATTAGCTTGGGCGATTCTACGTTGCCAGCAGCGAAGACAAGCGCGCGAAGAGTGGTCGCAGTCACCTACCCGACTTTTAGAAGCTGTAAAGGAAATGAGCGCCTGCTCGTCGGCAACGCTTTTGCGAATTACAGCGCTGCAATTTCTCAAGCAAGCAATCGGCGCGCGCAGTGTGCGATGGGCGGCTCGCGCAAAAAATTATTCGCGCATGCAGTGGAAATTTTTAAACTCCAATCAGACGCTCTGGATTCCCAGCCGGATTTTTCTCGATGAAGGAATTCTCGTTACCGGACTCAAAAAGAAACCCTCTCAAGAATGCTTGAAAGAAGCCAAGTCGCTCGTGGAGCACCTGGAGCTTTCGCACGCCAACTTGAGCCGCCTGGAGCAAATGCGGCAACAAACCTTCCTCGACGATTTAACGGGACTCTATAACGCCCGGTACTTGCGCCACTGCCTGGACAAAGCCGTCCATGATTTCCGCGAGAAGAAAGAAACGTTCTGCGTCCTATTTATAGACGTCGATAAATTCAAAGCGGTTAATGACGAACACGGCCACTTGGTTGGCAGCGGGCTATTGAAAGCATTGGGCCGATCGTTGAAAAACCTGGTCCGTACTCAAGATTCGGTTTTCCGCTATGGCGGCGATGAGTTTGTAGTGATCTTGGCAGGCACCCACCTTTCCCGAGGTATTCAGGTTGCCGAACGCCTCCGTAAAAGTATCGAGAAGCGGGTCTTCCAAATCGAAGAATCCTCGGTCCGCGCCACCTTAAGCATCGGCGTAGCCTCCTTCCCGGATCACGCCGAAAAACTTGAATCCCTACTCAAAATGGCAGATCAGGCCATGTACGATGCCAAACGCAAAAGCCGCAACGCCGTCGAAACCCTCCCCCTCCCCAACTACCCCCAACTCGACGCCTAAACCAAAGGGTGCCCATCTACTTTTCGGTCGGAAAGGAAGCGGGCGGCCCCACACACCCTGCTCTTTTCCGGCCGAAAAGTAGAAGGGCACCTTGATTGACCGGGCACGTTGATTTTTTCGGTTACTCATGGCATTGCTGCTGGGCATTAATTTTGTAACAGGAGTTCGATATGTTTCGATTCGTTTTTGGGGTGGCATTATCTTTATGGATGAGCCTGGCACAGCCCGCTTTCGGCGCAGTACCATCAGGCTCGATTGAAGACTCCACGACTGGTGGATTCGCCGACAAAATAAAGATGGGCTTTTTTGGCTGGGCCTACGGAAATGGCCTCGGCAAGTGGGACGGCCGCCGAGCAAAGCACGATGGCACAGATGGCGACCCAGTAGAAGTCCTGAGCCAGATCTCAGTAATGTACCCGAGCAATCTCGGCATGGACTTTGTCGTAATGCCACAATTTAAAGTGCGCCCTTTGCTGACAACGCCCGAAAAGGGACCGTTTGAAATTGTTGACCCTACAATCGGCTTGGTTGGAACCGTTTATAAAACAGGGGGATTTAGCTGGTGGGCACGCTTTGACAATGCATTGCCACTCTCGTCGGGAAGCCGCAAAGATGGAATGATTTTGAATCCGGGTGCCGTAAACTCGGTAGCATACCGCTTCCCGTCCTCGAGCTGGGAATTGCAAGCAGTTATCGTTCCTAGCTTCGCGGTACACGACAACGGAGACCTCAAGAGCTTCCTCTACACAAGCCCTCGCGTGAATTACATTCTCGACGACTCCTGGACCCTCTTTGGAATTATGGAAGCGGCGACAGAAACTAAACGCGCGGCAGGATTGTTTAACTTTAACTCCGCCGGTGCTACTAGCGTGGGCGCGGGATTCAAGTATAGCTTCAGTAGCCTTTACGTGCAGCCGTTCATCAACGTCTATCCATTTGGACGCGTGAATGATGCCAGCACCTACCTCGGAATGTTTTTCGGCGGCGATATACTGTAGTTCGATTAGGGAATGCGATTCGCCGGCGGGAATTCAAAGTCCGCTTGGCGAATCGTGTCTCCGTAGACTCCCGGCAGATTCTTCGCTCTCCAAGCCAGACCTTCCCTTAAAACTCGCTGAAAAAATCGCTCGCAGGCTTCGCCATTATTCGCATCCCATCCCCACGCATGCACACGTGCAGTGGGATTAGCGTTCTCAAAATAAATATCCGTGCCCGTGAGTTCGCAGCCATCGAGGCCAGGGCGAACCACTTCTACCTCTTGCGCTCTCCCCCATTGCACATCCGCAATTTCAAACGCGGGCTGCAAGGCGACTGTCGACGAAAAGGTAAAAGACACAAGCTGGGCGCCGCCATAGATAGAGCGTTCAGCACGCGCGGTATTGGGAATGGCTCCGCGCACCTGCGCCAAGGCGGGTAACGGCGTGCGCCGCCCGCCCGATGCATAAGTGTCTGATTCCTCTGAAGAACCGCAGCTCACTAACAAGATAAGACACGCGGACACGGTGAGTCGCGGAAGCAAAGCGAGATAGTTTTTCAAGGAGACCTTCTACAAGAGGGGTGAGTCTTTATTTTACCCGTTCTCGGATGCGGAAGAAACCCTGGCTTTCCCACTCACGGATTAGCCGGTAATCCGCCTCGACGACAGTGGGATCAGGATGCGCTATCTCCACATGCCCCGGAGAAGTAAGGAGATCCTCGGTCAGTGGAATGTACTCGCCCACCTTAAAATTAAAGGAATGCGAGACGTAGGACCGCAGCCCCTTCAACTTCTCCACGAACGGTAGGGCCTCCAGCGTTCCGGCGTTAGGGGCGATGAAAGCAACTTGCCGCGCGTGATTTAAAAAACGCTGCGAAGAGCCTGGCAGCAATTGCTCGGTGATCCACAGATCGTTAAACGCATCGGGATTTAAATAGGCATCGATCATGATATCGAGTGGGTGGTGCGTATAAGCGCGCGCCGCAATTTCGGGAATCCCGGAGCCCGCGGGACGAGCGCCAATTTCCACCAACACCGGGCCGCGAGCCGTGCGCATAATTTCCATGTGAGCCGCGCCATAACGAACTCCCGTAGCGTCTAAAACTTCCAGAGCATACTTGCGCATTTCAAGCGCGATCGGATCATTGAGCGGAATAAATTCATCGAAAAGGTAAATAGCTGTGTGGCTGCCATTTGCTCGCTGCACGCGCAGCTTCC
>JALHPX010000345.1 GCA_022842225.1 bacterium | reverse complement strand
ATCCCCGCGCAAAGCGGCGACAAGCTTCGTTCCCTCTGCATCCTTCGCACTTTTAGCTAGCCCTTCGAAAGTAACCGCAGCCACTTTCGCTTCAGCGCCCCGGCTCGCCACACGGCTTCGGCAGAGCCAATCCCAAAGCGAGGCCTGGGCCTGGCCTTCGAAGGCAAACAGCGCGAGCGCAACACAAACGGGGGTGAGCTTTTTCATGCGGCCACTTATGCCACAGAACCCCCCGTATTCCAAAAGAACACCCGCCGCGCTCGGCCCTCCCTTTGCATTTACTCTCCCTGATTGATTCGGGGAGCTCGAATGTCCGAAGTAAAACAAATTGAATTCGTCGAAGTTACCGACCTAAGGCCCATTCTTGATTACTGGCAGACTGTCCGTTGGAATCTACAGAAACCGCAATACGGAATGGTTTCGCCGATGTACCTGCCCAAGGAATACCGTCGCATTATCGAGCACCGTTATTTTGAAGTGAAGCAAGGCGAGAGAGTGGTCTCGCTCTTAAGAATTATTCCAGACATTCGCCTCGTACAATATGGCGACAACGTTTTCTCGTACGCCTTGGATAAGGAAATGGAAGATTGCCGGTTCTGCGATCTCGGCCTGTATCACTTAGAAAACGACATTGATCGCGAAGCGATCGTTCGGGCCGTTACCGATTTTTCGATTAGCTACGCGGCTGCCCAAGATCACGCCGGCTGCTACATCCAAGTGCCACTGAACCACGCGAGCTTCTATCGCGAACTTGGATTTTACGTCGCGGGTGGACCGTTTACACCCGAGGGTTGGGTGCAAACCTACGTACCCATGATCAAGCTAGCGGATCCTTCGCTAGGTTTTAGTTCTCAGAAATAATTAGAGTGGTTTGCAACTGAAAGGCTGACTGTCGGAACCGTGAATGCGGATCGACATCAGGCCCGAGAGTCTGCGGTTTTTTCGCTGCAGCTTTGCGCAGGAAACATCGAGACCGATTTCGCCTAAGTTCTTAAAGCTCTTTGCTTTCACTTCGCATTGAGAACCCGACCACGGAGCCGCTGCGTCTTTGGGAGCCATGTCCCAGTCCGCGCCTTCACCCACTGCATCGAGCAAATTAAATTCCGATTTAGGAAGGGCACTCAAAGTGACTTTGGAAGCCGGCGTTTCGAGGTAACGCTTGAGAGCGGGCACTCGGAAACTGAATTCTTTTAGGTCGCGCCGTTGGCCATCGACAAACGAGACAATGAGGTCGTCGCTCTTTTCTTTGTCCCAAGCACAGGACAACGTTCCCTCTAACTTCCAGCTTTCGGCGATTTTTCCATCGGCATCGTAATGGTCGACCGTCAGCGGCAAGGCAGTTGCCTGACCCGAAAGGACCGTCATCAAACCACCGAAAATAATGGATAAAAGGTTACGCACACGAAATCCCAAGAACGTTTCCAACCGCATTCTTTCTCCCCCAAAAAACCTGTGATGCGCCGCATTATAGCGATTTCATTCGACGATTGGAAGGGGGCTGTCTACGTCGCGAACAGGCGTCTGCCGAATTACGTCACTCGGTTAAAGCGACATTAAACGCCTGCATACATTCAGTGTGCAGCACTGGCACCCAGCTTGCTCAAGGAACCCCCTGGGAGTTTCTTTATGCGGGCTAAATCCGCTTACATCAATCTAGTCCTGATCGCTTCACTGCTGCTCTCCAGCGTGACAGCGAACGTGTATGCCGACCCTCCCGCGGACCTCGGACCAGGGCTTTTAGCCTCCGCACTGCCGACGGCCGGCACCAGTACCCCGCAGGCCACTGAACCCGCCGCTGGCGCAGGCAGTACCGCCGATTTACCTGCTACGGCTTCGCTAGAGAAGGTGGCGGAATTCCAACAGCTCTTTGTAGACATGGCTAAAAATCCATTTTGGTTTGCGGCTTCTGCTTCGATTTACGTTGGCTTCTTTGTACTCCACAAGACACTAAGCTATCTTTTTGAAGACATCCCAAAAGTAATCTTTGTCATTCGTGCATTGAGAAAAACTCTTCCAGCCGATGCTGAATCCACCCGGTTTTTTGATGTATTAGAGCGCGACCTTCAGCAATACGCGGACGCAGCGAGTGCCTTCGCCCGAGAAGTAAAGGACCTAGAACGTCGTAGAAGAGTTTTGATGACTGAGATCGATGTTCACAACCAATCGTTGGATCGCAAGTTCCGAGATGCGGTTAGCTATGCTCGAAAAGTGCTAAAGGACTTAACTCCGCTTGAGCAAATGAAACAAATTTCCTCGGACGACCGCATTCGCAACAGAATGAAACAGAGCGAGTCCGGACGGAAGTGGCTAAGTCGTTTTGACAAGCACTACCATGCGTATCTCGATCACCAGGATTCTTTGCAAAGAGAATTTGGTGAAATCCATAAGTCGATTAGTCAATTGTCCGAGCACATCAACAATGCATCCATGGGCTGGGTGCGCAATGAGTCGCTTCGCCACCGACCTTTGGACATCAACCTAAAGCCGGTTGCATCGGGCGACATCGGAACCATGCGCCACTTCCACGATTCTGGATTCTTCTCCGACGTCAAAGACCCACGAGATTTGCCAGCGATGGTGAATACCGCTGTAGTCAATTGCCGCGACCAGTACACTAAGCTGGGTCAACAACGCGATAAGTTGCGCCGTGAACTTGTTTTAAGAGGCGCTGTGAAACCGATAGCCCTAACTGGCGCCGGCGTCCTTTCGTGGCTTGGGTACCGTTACAGTAGCAGCAAGATCAAAAAACAGTTTAACGCCGAGCCGGCAGAAATTGTTGCGAAACAAAAGACCGATGCAACCGCGCAGATCGTAAAAGACGCCGTTCAATCGACGAGCCCGATTAAAATGCAGGAAGCTATTCATGCTTGGCGGAACAATAAGAGCAATCCAAAAGCAGCCAAGCTGTTTGACGTTCTCACCACCAGCGTAAAGTCCCATCTCAAAGCGATGGCCCATGACATTAACACTTTATCGGCGGGCAAAATCGATGGCGCCGCGATTGAAGAACGGCTTGCTCAGTTTGAAAAAGATCCGGGAAGTTTGGAAGACGTCGTGGAAATGGCTTTGGCCGATGCCGCGTCTCTCGAATTAAAAATCTCCGACCCCATGGAACTCGAAGGAATCTTGCTGGCGGAACTCAAAGACGGGCCGAAGTATCTTAAGCGGGACACCTTGCTGTCCAACCAAGTCGGCTTGATTCCTAAATACGCCTGGCAAACGCTGGGCGTGACGAACCTGCCGATTTCCTCGACGACAAACAGCAGCTTGCTCAAGGTAATGAAGACCGAGTTTGACCGCATCCGCGACGAAGAGGCTGCTCAGGCAGCCAAAGACGCAAAGGATGCCAAAGCCGGCTCTCCGACCACGGCAGGCTCACCGGTTCCGGCTGACCCAGCAGCGGCCGTACCAACGACCTCTTCGCGAGTAGGCGTGGACGCCAAGCCCGCCGGAATGGAAGTAGGGGGCCTGGACGGCAACCTCTTTCTGCCATCCTCTAAGGTGAGTGCCACCAGCGCCACCCAATCCATTGCGGTGTCTGAGCCGATGTCTCCAAGCAACGCCACTCG
>JALHPX010000344.1 GCA_022842225.1 bacterium | reverse complement strand
GTGACCGGTACCATTGGGGCCCCCGGGGAGACTGACACCGAATTGGACACCGAATTGACACCGAATTAGAGGCCGTGGGTTTGGCCGCCGTCTAGGGCGATGGCTTGGCCATTTAAGTAGCCGGCGCGGTCGGATGCTAGGAAAGCGCAGAGTTGGCCGACTTCTTCGGGTTGGGCCAGGCGTTTTGCGGGGACGTTTCTAGCGATTTCGTCGTTTGTGACGCCTAGTTCTTTTAGACGTTCGGTCGCCGTGTAGCCCGGCAAAATGGAATTGAATGTGATGCCGTAGCTGGCACATTCGTGGCTGACGCTTTTCATCAAACCTAATATCCCAGCGCGGATTCCATTAGAGACCGTGAGCTTTCCAATCGGCTCTTTGGCTGCAATCGATGTGATGTAGATCACTCTTCCCCATTTGCTTTCCTTCATTCCGGGCAGAACCACTTGCATTGCTTCCACCGCGCTTAGGAATAACCCCTGGAACCCCACTTGCCAGCCGTCGGTTCCGATATCGAGGAAGCCGCCCTTGGGGGGACCACCGGCGTTGGTTACTAAGATATCTACTCCGCCCCAGCGCGCGACAATTTCACTTCCGGCAGCAGTAGCGCCACCGGGTTTGAGGAAGTTGGCCGGAATCGCCAATTCAGCGCCAATTTCATCGGCTGTTTTTTGCAAAGTCTCAGGATTGCGCGCGGAAATGGCAACGCGCGCGCCTTCTTTGATTAATTCCTTTGCTATCGCTTTACCAATACCGCTCGAAGCGGCCATGACCCACGCACGCTTGCCCTTAATTCCAAGATCCATTTTGATCCTCCCAATACGTAAAATATTCTTTCAAATTTGCTTCAATTAAATTCTGGGCGGCATTCTTATCGACGTCATCGACACTATGGATCGACTCGCAAAGCGTGGCCAACAGCCGCTTTTGTTTTTCGCCCGCTTCATAGGCAACCCGATAAGGAATGCGTGAGAAAGAGACCATCTCATAGCGAGAGCGGTATCTGCCTGGGAAAGTCTTCTCGAGATTCTTCTCAACTTCCTTTTGCAAAAGAAACTTCGGATCCCCAACGAAATCGCGCATCTCGACAAAATTTTCGAGCGCCATGGTGGCAATCGCGTCTGAATTTGGCTTGCGCACTTTAGAAACTTCTCGCGCGATGGCGGTCCAATCGCCACCTTTCTCCAAAAGCTCGTCGAGAAAGGCGCAGTCTTCAAAACCGCAATTCATTCCCTGACCAAAGAACGGCACAATCGCATGCGCCGCATCGCCCAGCAGAAGAGTGCGGAGCCCGGCACTATCCCACCGGCTACAACGCACGGTTCCCATCTGCCCCGTCGGATTGCTCTTAAATTCCGCCACCGGGTCTGGAATCAGCGCCGCCACGTCTGGAAAATGGCGTTCTAAGAAACTCGAGATCTGCTCGTCAGATTTAAGTGTGGCGAAACTCTCCGCACCTTCATAGGGCAAAAACAAAGTTAAGGTGTAGCTACCGTCAAGATTGGGCAGCGCGATGAGCATGAATTTGCCGCGAGGCCAAATGTGCAGGGCCTCTTTGGTCATCTGCCATTTACCACCCGGGGCCGCGGGAATGGAGAGCTCTTTATAGCCGTAGTCTAGAATTTCTTCTGTCGACGTGATTTCGCCCTTTTCTACCAGACGGCGACGAACGGCCGATCCGCCGCCATCGCACCCAAGGAGAAAGTCGCCTTCCACATCAAGATTCTCTACTGCAGTGTCGTAAAGGATTTCTACCGTAGAAAAAGTCGAGAGCTTCTGCAGAAGAATTTCATTTAAACGTCCGCGCGAGATCGAATGAATGCAATGATGCGCTTGGGTCCCATAGGCCTGAAATACTTCCCCACCACCCACGGGATGAATCTGGCGACCAGGCATTCTCACGGCTTCCGCAAGCGCCTTTTCTCTTAAGCCCACACGTGAGAGAGCCGTAAGACCTCGCGTTGAAATTGCCAAATTGATCGAACGCCCCCCAGCCCACCCGTGCTTCAGCGGGTCAGAACGCCGTTCTACGACGACAACTCGTTTGCCTTTCTGCGCGAGCAAAAGGGCTGCAAGCGCGCCCACCAGGCCCGCACCTGCAACGACGATACGTTCGCTGTCACCGCGCTTAGAGATTGGATTGGGCATGGCTTTTTAGAACCTGTGCAAAAGTGGCGACTTGTTTGAAGCCATTGTATAGAGGCGTTGGCGCAGCCCGAATAATGCCCGGTCGCCGAAAATCGCAGAACACTCCCTGAGCCTCGAGACGTTTGACCAGGCCTTCCGGATCTTTTTTCACTCGCAGCGAAATCTGGCAGCCGCGAAAAGCCGCATCTCTGGGCGTCAAAATCTCGGCAAAATCTGGCGGCAAATCACTAAGTAGAAAATCCAGATAACCAGTTAGAAGCCGCTGCTTTTGCACGAGCGCGGACATTCCGCCCGCCTCGTCAAAAATCTCCAAGCTCGCGCGCAAACACGCTAGCGGTAAAATCGGTGGGTTACTCACTTGCCACCCTTCCGCTCCCGTCATCGGCGAGAAACCCGACTCCATTAAGAATCGTTTGGTCTTGTCGTGCCCCCACCAACCAGCAAAGCGCGCTAACTTGAAGTTATCGCCGTGGCGATCGTGCACAAAACACCCCGCCACAGAACCAGGCCCGCTATTGAGATATTTGTACGAACACCAAACAGCGAAGTCCACGCCCCAACGATGCAGCTCCAGCTGCAAATTCCCAGCGCCGTGCGCTAAGTCCAAACCCACCATGCAGCCCTTGTGATGGGCGGCTCGCACGATCTTTTCGATCTCAAAAGCCTGGCCGGTGAGATAGTTTACCTGCCCCAATAAAATCAGAGCGATGCTCTCGCCCTCTTTTTCAATGGTTTCCAAGATATCTTCGGTGTGCAGCAGGTGCTCGCCCGCCCGCGGCTTAAACGTTTTCACTTGTTCCACGGGATCGTAGCCGTGGTAATGCACCTGACTCGAAACCGCATAGGAGTCAGAGGGAAACGCCCCCTCTTCCATATAGACAACATTGCGCCCGGAGGTGGGCTGATAAAACGACACCATCATCAGGTGCAAATTCACCGTCAGTGAATTCATCGCAACGACTTCGCCGGGATGAGCGCCCACTAGGCGCGACAGCGGACCGGCGAAATGTTCGTGGTAGCCGTACCAACCGTGATCGGATTTAAAGTGCCCGCCGCCTGCAAGATCGGCCCAGGCCTTCATTTCCGCTTCGACATAAGAGGCTGCACTCTTCGGGCACAGGCCTAAGGAATTACCGACGAAATAGATCGGCGCATCTCCTTTGGTCTTGGGATGATGAAATCGATCCCGAAAAGATCGCAAGGAATCTGTTTCATCAAGATGCTGTGCAAAATCCGGATGCGAATCAAACGACAAAGTCAGACTCCTTTAAGGACAACCACTGCAGTGCATTAGCCGACAGCAACCGGCGCCGTGTGGGAGCCGGTAACGTCGGATGGTTCTCAATTAAGCTGCCCGGCTCCAATTCGCCAAGGGGAAACGGATAATCTGTTCCCAAAGCGATGCTGTTTTCACCCAAGGTACGAATGAGAAACTCGAGTGCAAGCGGGTCAT
>JALHPX010000343.1 GCA_022842225.1 bacterium | reverse complement strand
CGGGAAGGGGTGCCGGGCATCCACTTTTACGTACTGAATCGGTCTGATATCATCGATAAGATTCTCACCCGACTCGGAATAAAGCCTACATGATAGCTACCTTTCTCCTCTCTTTCTGTACCCTTTTTACCATCGTAAATCCTATGGGCGCGCTGGGTCCGTTTCTGTCGATGACAGCAGCGTACAGCACCACGAAGCGGCAGCAGACGGCGTTTCGCGCGTCGTGGCTCGCGGCTGTGGTGTTGTGTATCGTGGCGTTGGTTGGTTCGTTTTTCTTTCGGTCGCTAGGGCTTACGATTCCGGCACTACGCATTGCCGGCGGAATCTTGCTGCTCTTAGTCGCTATCGACATGTTGAACGTACGTCGTCCGCGTTCTAAGGGAACAACGGAAGAGGACAATGAAGCGGCCCAACGCGAAGACATCGCGGTGTTCCCACTCGCGGTACCGCTCTTAGCCGGTCCTGGAGCGATTGCGACTATTCTCGTTCTCGTGGATCGCTCAGAGCATTGGACTCAGTATTTAGCTATTTTTCCGTCGATTATCGTCACATGCACCGTGGTGGGAGTCATTCTTTCCAAAGCGCAGTTGATTGTAAAAATTCTTGGCCAAATCGGTGTGAATATTTTGTCTCGTTTGATGGGCTTGGTCTTAGCTTCGACCGCCGTGCAGTTCATTCTGGATGGACTAAAGGCAGGATTGCTCCACTAGCATCTCGCCCGACACTGGCGAGCCTCCGGTAAGGTCCTCTTTTGGCTACGTTTTTTTGTCTCTTTACCTCACCCGCCAATCTTTTTGTCGTTTACGCTGGAGTCCTGCGTTCAACATACTGACGTTGACTGCCGGGGTAATTGTACCTTGCTTGGCCAATTCTATTCTTTGGCCGAGCAGATTCTTGGAACCAATAAAAAGGGCGCGAGTGTTTTAGAAATGGACGAACCGAACCTTTAGGGACCCACGCTTCGTACCCGATCCATCGGGTGAGGCAATTACTTGGGCGTGCTGTTAAGGCCAAGTTCGCGCGCACGGCGAGACAAGATCTCGATGAGACGAGCATTGCGTTGCTCGGGAGCACGAATAGGAGTGTGCTCGAGTTCGACCGCCAGCTCCACAGTTGAATCGATCACGAGATTGAGAAGTTGCGCTCGCTGCTGAGAACTTTCCGCAAAGGCGGCATCACAGAAATTGTCAGCGAGGAAGGTCTTAGTCTCGTGATATTGGTTGTATAAATTTCGAACGATGAGTTGCCCAGGCGCTAATTCCGAAGACTTGTAGAACCCGCGCTGCCCAAAATCCTGGGCAATTTGAGTGTGCTTTTCCGCAGGATGGCCGGCGGCGATGAGCGTAGACCGAAGGTAATCCCGATCTCGGTAATGGAGGACCCCCACTAGGTCGGCTACCAGCTCCTGTAACCCCATTGAGTCTTCGGTGATAGTCCGAAGCCCGTGCTCGTCAAGGAACCTCTCGAAAAAGACCGGGGATGTTTCCCCTTTCTCCGAAGCCACGAGATTTCTAAATGGATTATTCTCGTAACTCCCGTAGTCCTTAAGAGTTATGTTTTTGGCTTTGAGCAACTGACTCAAGAACAGCACGTGGCCCAGCTCGTGTACAGTAAAGGCTTTCACTGCGGTGGCAGGTATCAAGAACTGGTCTTTCCCGCTCACAAAAAAGGCCTCGTGGCTCACCATAACACCACCGTAGGTTCCGCCGTAGTGTCGGTGGGTATCCAAAACCGCCACGTCAATCGTGCCCGGCCAAGGTGCCCCCGGAAATTCGGCAACGACGCCCATGATGGTCTCCCGCACGTTGTGTTGCATCTGGTCACTAGTGAACTTCTTTGAGTATCGCGTATTTTCATCCATCCAAAAACGCAGCGTTGGCCCTGAAGCGGCAAGCATGCGCAAAGGTTTTGGGCACGGTGTGGTTGCGAACGAGAAGGCACACAGTATTAAGCCCGCGAAGGCGACTTTCAGCATTGTTAACTCCCGACACGACTCGGTCGGCCTGCTTCATTTCGGAGAGAGAGACGGGCACCTCCAACGCCGAGTCATAAGGTATTCTAAGCCAATATTGCCCATTATTCCCGATTTCCTCGCTCTCTCCTTTTTCCTCTGGAGAAACTGTCTAGAACGTCGATGTTCTGTCGCTCGCACTCAAAGATATTCTCCGGCAAAACTAATTGTATGAATCATCTGGCGCGAAGTGCATCGGCAGGAGAGTTGCCTTGTACCTCTGGATGCAAGAACACGTTTCTCAACATCCGAACCTGAATGGCATGACCCAAAAGTGTAGCCTGTTCGGCCAAAGCATTCAGCTCCGATGAGTTTACTTTAGCGTTAGGAACTAGCCCGAACTCCGAAACCACTAGCTTCTGAAGTGCGAGAGCCGAATCTAGCAAGGAGAGATAGGTCGCCGTATTGGTAATCGTCACGCGACTGGTGTTGAGTAGCTCAGTAACGATCTTCATCGCTTGGGTGAAGTAAAGAGTGCGGGAGTAGCCCGGTATTTTATCCGATGAGTAGCCTCCGGCGTACGGGAGCGAAGTGATCAAGTACGTTAAGAAAAGATTTCCCGAAATTCTTTCGCCGCGGTCCTTAGATTGGTGCTGGTGTCCGTACTCCGCTACTTTGTCCATCTCGACGACAAAACGGATGATTTGTTCGCGAGTTTCCGCGCTGTCCTTTAGCCCTAGAATCTTTAAAGGGTAAAAAGTTCTGGTCATGTCATACGGTGCAGGCTTGGCATCCGGTCTCTTGAAAGTTCTTACCTCGACGCTGAGAAAACCAAACTCGCGGAGAATTCCACCACTATGCGATGCACCCGAAGCTTTATCCAGTTCCTCTGCGGACTTTCCTAAAATCCAATCGCTCTCCTCTTTCAATACAGCGAGCCAATACTCAAATAGTGTCATGCCTTCAGGTGTTACCGCGCGATCCAAAAGCGGAACCCGAGTAGTCTCGTCGCTACCGGTGAAAAGAAGAATCTTCCGGGCTACCGGATTTTGTAAGCCGATCAAAGCTTGGCACGTGCGCAGGTACAGGCTTCGAAGAGGGGCCAAGAAATGCTTCTCGAGTTTTTCAACCGCAGGACCGCTGGCATCCCAATACTCTCGCAAAGCATACGCGCTGCCGTCGTTTAACTGGATCATCTGCTCGACGGTATACAGATAGTTGGCTAATCGCAGTGCTGCAGCTTCCTTTTCGGCTTCATTGAGCTTGCTGGAGTTCTTCTCGATCTCATCTAGGCCGGCGAGAATAGGCCCCAATCGATCAAACATTTCGATTTCATATAGTTCCTTATCACCTACTTGATTTGTCGCGGTGGTGCTTTCAAAACCCTTCATCACAGTGGGCGGGACACCGATTTCTTTCAAAGCCCAGTCTGTAATTGATTTGATCTCCTCCTCAAACGCCCAAACATAAAGGGTAGAGATGTCTCCGAAGTAGTCATTCACCCGAATGGCACGGTTGCCAGAGGTTTCCAGCGCGTCTCTCAATGCTCGCACGAGGTCTTTTTGTTCGCTTTTGCGATCGTAGGAAATGCTAATCAATGCAATTTCAGACGTAGGCGGCGCAGTAGGTTTAGTTACCTGACTGGGTTTGCGGCCAAATCCTT
>JALHPX010000342.1 GCA_022842225.1 bacterium | reverse complement strand
ACTTCCCCGAAGGTGCGGTGGTTACTACTGGCACGCCGGATGCTTTATCGCTGTCGCGGTTCATGGAGACTTGCTGAAGGATTCCCAGAAGCGTGCTTAGGAAAATATAAATCGTCAGGCCCGAGGGCAGATTCAGCATGATGAAGCTGAAAATGATCGGCATCAGCAACATGACTTTTTGCTGCATCGGATCCATGCCCGGAGTCGGCGTCATTTTTTGCTGAACGAACATCGAAATCCCCATCAGGACGGGGAAGACGTAATAAGGATCTTTCGCCGATAGATCTTTAATCCAGAGATAAAACGGCGCGTGGAACAATTCCACCGAGCTATTCAGCACAGCATAGAGCGCAATAAAGACCGGCAACTGCACCAGCATCGGCAAGCAACCGCCCGCCGGATTTACTTTGTGCGTTTTGAAAAGCGCCATCTGCTCTTGGCCAAAACGCTGGGTGTCGTCTTTGTATTTCTCTTTAAGAGCTGCAATCTGCGGCTGCAACTTCTGCATCGCCTTCATCGAGCGATAACCTTTTAGCGACAATGGATAGAAAAGAATCCGCACTAAGAGAGTAAGCAAAATAATCGCGAGTCCATAGTTGTGGACGAAGCGGTAGAAGAATCGGAGCAGTTCCAAAAGTGGAAAGGCGAAGAACGAGAAGAATCCGTAGTCGATAAGACCACCCAATTTTTCAGTTCTCAGAACGTCGTAATCCTTGGGTCCTGCGAAAACTTTGAAATCAAAACTCAACTCGCTTTGATTGCCGAAAACCAATGGAAAGCGCAGAACGCCGCCGGTCCAAGAGCTGTCTTTCACAAAACCAACATCGGGATTGATCGCACCCGATGGGAGCACCGCGGTAGAGAAGTAGCGATTCCCAAAGGCCAGCCATCCTGTTTTGCCTTGTTTCCATTCAACAGCACCAAGTTTGTCGACGGTATGGCGCGTTATGGTGTCGTCTTGATAACTCACCGCTTCCCAAGCCTTCACGGGCACGTCGCCGAGGAACTCGGGATTTATCTGACCGACTGGGACATAGAGATAGCCCCAATCCTTGCGCGTCGCGTTGAGGTTCTTAATCACCAGTTTCCAAGGAATATAGTGCCCATCGGAAACGGTGTACTCCTTATATATAGAGATCGCGCCCGGGATGGTTTGCGTGAAGACAATCGAATTGCCTTTTTCCTGCACCGTGTAAGGCTGCGCGTCTAGTTTCCTCAATTCGTTTTCAGTGAAGGTCGTCGCCAATTCCCAAGGGCCGTCCTCTGGAGTCAAAACCGGCATCGACGGGGCGCCTGGATCCATCGAACTGCGGTGCGTTAAAGTATGCAGACGACTTATCTTGCCACCCGCTTTGGAAAACGAGATTTCGAGATCCTGGGTGGTCTTTTTAATGTCTTCACCGGGAATAAAGCCGATGGGCAAAAGTGTTCCGGATGCTGCGGCCGAATTAGCAGGAGCTGTACCGCCTGCAGTTTGCGCCGCTGGAGCAGCTGGTTTACCCGCTTCGGGGGTCGAAGTTTGCGCGTTAGGATTTTGCGGATTTAACTCCGTCGGAGGCACCGGCGCATACCAGCGCATGTACACAAACCAAACCAAGCAACAAAGAATGACTGCGACCCAGGTGCGTGAATTCATGAATGAGGCTCCAAAACTTTATGAGTGGGTACCGCGGGAACTGGATCCCATCCAGAAGCACCGCCTGGACGACAGCGCCAGACCCGGCCAATGGCCAGGCGTAAACCGTGGAACCATCCAAAGCGTTCTACCGCTTCGGAGGCATATTGAGAACAACTTGGACTAAAACGGCAGCAGGGGGCGACTCCGCCCGCAATTGAGTGGATTGAAAAACTGAGAAAAGAGAAAAGGGCTTTAAGAAACATGTTGGACTCGAGAAAACACTTTTCTCACGTCTTCCAACTTAAGTTCATGCCAGGCTTTGGTCAGGGGCGCTAAGCCAATGACCACGACGTCCTTACCCACAAAGCCTTCGCGCCCCAACCGAAACCCTTCGCGCACCAGGCGCTTAATGCGGTTTCGCTGAACGGCGTTTTTTAGGACTCGCTTGGAAACGGAAATACCAAGACGCCCTTTACCTTGTTCCGTGTAAAGAACGCGAAAATAGGGTGTTTGGACCCGTTTCGGGTCTTGGAGCTGAAAATCGCAAGACTTTAGAAGGCGTGCTGATTTCGGAAAAGTAAGAGACTTACTTTTTTCCAACCACAACCACCAATTTCTTGCGGCCCTTGCGACGACGGCGTTGCAAGCATAGGCGGCCGTCTTTGTCCGCCATGCGCTTCATGAACCCGTGTGCTCTTTTTCTCTTGATGCGACTCGGTTGATAAGTTCTTTTCATAATCGCCGGAGAGTAATGCTTGAGGCCAGTAGTGTCAAACTCCCAAAATCGTTGGATCTTTGCGAAACCGCTGCTGGCGCTCGTTGCCAAGCCCAGGCGCCTTTGTTACCAATCTCGGAATATCGATTTCCAAAAAAATTTCGATGGGTTGGACGAGCAACTTGGGTTCTAATAGGCTTCTTTTTAGAAATCAGGCTTTAGGCATCAATGGACGGCACCGTGTGGGACAGTATTTGTAAGGACTTGAAGGAGAGCATCCCTCCCCACGTCTACGCCTCCCTCGTCGCCCCCATCAAATGCCGAAATGCCTCGCCGAAGCGTATCGAACTCTCGTTTCAGGACCTGTTTTCCAAGGAGGGCTTTGAGGAAAAGTGCCTTCTGCCGCTCCAGAAATCCCTGCAAAAAATGGAGATTTCGGACTGTGAGATAGACCTCTCGGTGACCGACGAGAGCGGCCCCCCAGTCCAGCGCTCGTTGTTTGAAACCGAGCTGACCTATAAGAACCCGTTTGACGGCAATCATACGTTCGAGAATTTCGTCATCGGCAGCTCAAACCAGTTTGCCCACGCGGCCTGCCTCGCGGTCTCCAAACAACCCGGCCAGTGCTACAACCCGCTTTTTATTTTTGGCGGAGCAGGGCTAGGCAAAACGCATTTGCTCCGAGCTATCGGCCATAAGATTTGCAAAAATAATCCGCTCGCGCGCGTACTGTTTCTAACGAGTGAGAGTTTCACAAACGAATTGATCCAGGCCATCCGCGTGGATCGGATGCGCGAATTTCGTGAGAAATACCGCTCGCGTTGTGACGTCCTTTTAATCGACGATGTGCACTTCTTGGCGGGTAAGGAACGAACGCAGGAAGAATTCTTCTATACGTTTAATTATCTGCACGAATCGCGCAAGCAGTTGGTGATCACATCCGATCGCTATCCCAAAGATATTCAAGGTCTCGAAAATCGTCTGCAAACGCGCTTTGAATGGGGCTTAGTTGCCGACGTGCAACCGCCTGAAACAGAAACGCGGATTGCGATTCTAAAGAACAAAGCCGAGAAGGATAATATTTATCTTCCCGACGACGTGGCGACTTACATTGCCTCGCATATCACATCGAATATCCGAGAGCTTGAAGGCACGCTCCATCGCCTCAGTGCTTACGCTTCTTTGATGGGCGCGACGATTTCGGTGGAACTAGCGAAACAAACGCTGAAAGACATCACTCCAAAAGCACGCCACGAACTTTCGCCGGAAGCGATTCTAAAACTCGTGGCGCTCCAATTTAATATCCGGGT
>JALHPX010000341.1 GCA_022842225.1 bacterium | reverse complement strand
TACTTTCCCAAGCTTGGTAGTCGTTCTTAAAGTCGGATCTCTTTATTCCATAGAGTTTGTACTGGTTGTCGTCCCAACGAACCTCGCCAGTGCGAATATCCCACTCCCAAGTGCCAACTCCCACTGCGCCGATCGTGAGTCGGAGTCTGCGGCTGTCCTTAGACTGGGCTGAGATATCTTTAGCGACTACGTAAAAACCAGCCGCCTTACCCGCTTCCTTTTGGTGCGGGACGAAGCTCACGGACAGAAGCTTTTCATTGCCCGCTGAATCGGGCACCGGATACTCGAAATTGAGCGCGGTACCGCCCAAGGCGAGGTTTACCTCGCTTTCTATGGTCCCAGTCTTGAACAGGTCGAGAATTTTCGCTCCAACGCAGAAATCTGATTTAAAGAAACCGATCCAGGCGGGGTTGGCGTATCGAATGGTGCTCTGGGGATCTACAAAAGCCACCATTACATCTGAGTTATAAGCTGCTAGGGACATTAGAATTCGTACTATATTAGAGGCTAGAAAATCACGGTAGACGGATTTATGAAAAACATGCTGACCACTTGCGTTACCTAGTTTTTTTTCCGCGGGAGTAGCTCAGTTGGTAGAGCACCAGCCTTCCAAGCAAAGCCCCGATCTATCGTCGGTAAAAGTAAATCCAAGAAGATCAGCTCATTGTAATTAAATCAACACGGTCAGCATGGTTCGCGATTCTGGTTGTTGTTGGATATTTTGGGCACTAGCGGGCTCCAGATAGCAACGAGACCGGTATTCCACCTGTATGCAGCGCTAAAGAAGTGTCCATCGGGTGCAGAACTGTTGCACAAATTACCAAAGTCTCAAGACCTTCGCAGTCACAACCCGAAGCTTACCCTTGGTATTTCCATTGCATATATCCCCACGGAGAGAGTGGGTGATTACCAAGTGCTGTGGCGACTGATCTCAATTAATTTAGGCTTTTTTCTAGCGGTGGCCTGTGGAAAGGCTCCAGAAATGCCAGCACGGAATAGCTCTCCCAAGGGTTTGGTTTGCGGTCAGACAGAGACTAAAATCTGTCGCGCTTGGAATACCGATTGCCGATGTGTTTCCTCAGAGCCCACTCCGTTACCAACTTGTGAAGCGGGTTCGCAATACGTTTGCCCTGCCTGGTCTAAGTGCCACTGCCAGTAGTGCGCCCCTTAGCTGAGAGCCGCTTTCCCCAAATCCTCTGGAAAAAAGCCAAGCTCTTTTGAGCAACAGTATTTTGGATGCGAAGTTTTGCGTCGTTATCAATACAAAGCTCTTTAAGTTCTGGATCATCTTTCGGATAGTCCGGTCGACAGGCCTGGAGGAATGTCATGTGGAAAGAATTGGGAACCACTTCCACTTCTCCAGCGGGAAGTTTGTTTAAGAATTCTTTCGAATAGATTTCATCTTGAGGGGCGTGGTTTTTTTCCGCGAGCAAAAGATAGGGTTTCCCCGTAAGCTTCTTAAAGGAACTATCTTCGAACGACCGAGACATTCCAGGATCTAAAGCAACGATCGCCTTCACTCGGGTGTCGGCGTACTCACCCTCCACTATTCTTTTGGGGAAGGACTTTAAATCAAGGGACTTCATTTGCTTGCAAATTGCCGCATAGTACGGATCTTTTGTTCCAGCACACTCTGGAATTGGACTAGTAAACTTTGCCGACGACAATCGAGCTCCAGCCAGTAGCAGAGTAGTGGTTCCACCGGCCGAATGGCCTGCAGCCGCAACGCGAGTGGGGTCAATGCGTGACGTAAAATCCGGATTCTCTAAAAGACGATCCAGTGCAAAGGAAAGATCCCGCGGGCGCTCCCAGATTCGCATCAGCCCGTCTGCGGAATTATCTCCGGTCATGTTGCCTGGGTGATCCACACCCAGAACGATGTTGCCTGACTGCACAAGGTACTGAGTTAGCCAGAATAGCTTATCCGCCCGGCCCCCGGAGCCATGAGAGAGAAGAATGACTGGCAAACTAGATGTAGTTTTTGCAAAGGGTGCATCCATTGCCGCGACAACAGGAAGGAACGGGCTTCCGTCACTGAGAGCGAGGGCTTTAAGCTTTGGATCGATAGGGTACCAGACATGAGTCGCTATTTTTCGATTGCGGACTCGGTCTTCAAAAACATAATCTTTTTGCCCAACTCCGAACGGCGCCGCTGCACCTGCTTTTGCCACAATCAGCATTAAGACAAAACTGATCTGTTTCAAGAAACAACCGCCGAATTTATGAATACCTGCCATTGGCGATGGTAAAAATACACCACCTCCGCCTTCGGCATCAACACCGCCGCCGGACTTGATTCGTCGAGCCGCTCCCAAAGAATCTTATATCTTTTTTGTCGACTTCCGAAGCACACGATTTCCGGGTAATGGTAAAGGCCCGATTTCGCCGGCTCACGCACAGGCGCGGCCTGAAAAAAAGACGCCGATGTGGACGAGTATCGAACCGACTGTTATTGCCCCTGTATGACCAGCCATAACCACATCCGATGAAGATCGCTCTTTTCGACACCCACCCGTTTGAGAGGGAACACTTCGAAGCGGCTAACTGCGAGTTCGCGCACGATATTTCATACTTGGAGCCTCGTCTTACGCATTTGACCGCTCGTCTTGCATCTGGCTACCCGGTGGTTTGCTGTTTTGCCAACGACAATCTGGATCCAGAAACGCTGAAGGTATTGAAGCAAGAGGGCGTGCAATTGATTGCCTTGCGCTCTGCCGGTTTCAACCATGTCGATCTCAAGGTCGCGAGCGATCTTGGTTTGGTGGTGGTGAGAGTTCCTGCATATTCGCCCCATGCGGTTGCCGAGCACGCAACCGCCTTAGTGTTGTCGCTCAATCGGCGAATCCATCGGGCGCACCAACGCGTCAGAGAGGGAAACTTTTCTTTGGCGGGCCTCGTGGGTTTCGATCTGCATGGAAAAACGGTGGGAGTCATTGGAACGGGGCGAATCGGGTCGGTATTCGCAAAGATCATGTTGGGATTTGGGTGTCGGGTGATTGCCTACGACCTTCTTCCCGACAAGAGTTTAGCCAAAGAAGTCGAGTACGTTTCGCTGGACAGTCTCTATCGCCAGGCCGACATAGTTTCGCTTCATGTGCCGCTAAAGGCCCAGACACGCCACGTAATCGACCAGAGTGCGTTGGCGAAAATGAAGAAAGGAGTGATGTTGATCAATACCGGCAGGGGAGCGCTCATCGACACAGGCGCCCTCATCGGGGCATTGAAAAGCGGACAGGTGGGGTTCGCGGGTTTGGATGTTTACGAGGAGGAAGAAGGGGTGTTTTTCGAAGACCTTTCAAATGAAGTTCTGCAGGATGATCAGTTGGCCCGACTGCTTACATTTCCCAACGTCCTGGTAACGGCGCATCAGGGATTTCTGACTGAAGAGGCACTCGCCAATATCGCTCGCACAACGCTGCAAAACATAAGCGATTATGAAAACAAAAAGCCTCTCCTAAACGAAGTACGCGACGGAATGTTCAAAACAACATCATCACCCCATACAAACTGAGCGCTCTTGAAAGCGAGCGCCAAGGGCAAGAAGAATGTGGAAGATCCGAAGTCGCTGAGAGTTCCTAAAAGCTCGGAGGCAAAGGCAACTACGGCGAGCAGGATGTCGTGCGGATGCATCTAATTTGTCTTGGCTGCCAACT
>JALHPX010000340.1 GCA_022842225.1 bacterium | reverse complement strand
AGCAAGACTACTTCGGATGCCCAGTAGCGAAGTGAATTCTATTCGGCCTTTTGATGCCACTACGGTACCAGTACCCTCGGCTCCGGGACCGGAGGCTAATTTTTGGCGAAGCACAGTTCCAACGGATCTAGAGATTGGGCCAGGAGTTGGCTGGCATCCCATCACTTATGCCAAGAATAATCCCCAGCGTCGCTTAATTGCCATTGAGCATTCGCAAGCGCGGTTTGAGAGCTTTTCACGTCGACACGCAACTCACGGCCTGGGCAATCTTTTCCCTGTCCATGCCAATGCAGTTCATTGGATCACGCACCATGTGCCGGCGGGGAGGATTGAGCGCATCTTTATTTTGTTTCCCAACCCCTATCCTAAACAAGGCCAGCGCAATAAACGCTGGCACGCAATGCCGTTTAGGGAACAACTAGTGCAAGCTTTGGTGCCGGGCGGCAGATTATTGCTCGCTACCAATACGCAGTCCTATGCCGAAGAAGCCGCGGAAATGCTCAGCCATACCGAAGGACTTTCGCTCGTCGACAAATTAACCTATTCTCGGGAGCACGAACGAGGTCAACGGCCTCGCACTCACTTTGAGAAAAAGTATCTCCAACGGGGAGAGACTTGCTATGAATTAGTTTTTCGAAAAAGACAGGAGCAAGAACCATGAAAGCAGTCGAGATTTACACGAAGGAATCGTGCCCGTTTTGCGTGCGCGCCAAGCAATTGCTGACGCAAAAAGGCGTGGCTTTTGTAGAGCACAATTTGGAAGGAAAGCCAGATGAACTGGAAGCCTTGAAGAAAAGAACGGGATGGAGAACGGTCCCGCAGATTTTTATCGGTGGCGAATTAATTGGCGGGTTTTCTGAACTTTCCGCACTAGAATTTTCTGGCAAATTAGACGAACGCCTTGGCACTCATTAGGCGTTGGCAAACGATTCGTTATTTAGAATGCGCTTGAGCGTGGCGCTGTCCATGTTTCCGCCGGAGAGCACCACGCCTACTTTCTTACCGGCCAACTGCGTTCGCAGTCGCGCTAATCCGGCAAGGCCCGCGGCGCCCGCGCCCTCAGCGAGATTATGAGTGGTACGCAGGTACACCCGCACTGCTTCTGCGATCTCGTCGTCAGAAACTTTCACAAAACCCTTTAGGCCCTTTTTTAGAATTGGGAATGTTTTCTCGTAACAGCTCCGCGTTGCCAGACCGTCCGCAAAGGTGGTCGCTGTTTCGTAAGACTGAGGCGTGCCAATATGCCACGAATCATGAATGGCACTCGCGCCCTCGGCTTGCACTCCATAAACGGAAAGCTCTGGCTTGCGATTATAAGCCACCCAAGCAGCACCCGCCGCCTGCGAGCCGCCGCCCACTGAGAGGACAACAGCATCCAGATCGGGTTGCTGCTCGATCATTTCTAAGCTCATGGTCGCAGCCCCGGATAAAACATAAACACAGTTGCTCGAATGAATTGGGTAGAAGCCATGGCTTGCGACGAGTTCCTGCATCGTCTGAATCGCCTGATCAAAATCCTTCCCACGCACAATTAGATTTGCGCCAAAGGCCTCGATGCCCGCATTCTTCTCTAAGTTATTGCCTTCGGGCACACAGATGCTGACTGCCACGCCGAGTAGTTTTCCAGCCAGCGCCACTCCCAAGCCATGATTGCCGCGCGTGGCGGCAATGACGCCTTTTTTTCGGCTCTCGTCCGAGAGCATGGTCATCGCGGAAAGGGCATTGCGTACTTTAAACGCATTGGTCGGCAGATGGTTTTCGTGCTTCACAAAGACGCGGATACCGTTGCCAATCCATTCATTCAGCTCACCGTACTCGCGAAACGGGCTCGGTTTTAAAAAAGGCTCCAGGCGAGTGCGAGCGTCTAAAACTAATTGAAAATCGAGTGAATCCATTGGTTTGGCCTCGCGGATTTACTTCTTCGTTTTGCGTACAAGCGGAGCGGTGGTGAGGAATTGTACCTTGGGGTATTTCTGCTCCGCCCAACTAATTGCCCAGTCCGTCCGGAAGAGAATGACGGGCAGATTATCTCGATCGACTAAGTAAATACTATCCGTTCTATTGAATTCATCCAAGTCCACCCCTTCAGAAACAACCCAACGCGCTTTCACAAAGCCTAACTTCTCCAGCTTCATATCCACGCGGTACTCATCGCGAATGCGGTGTTCCAAAACTTCAAATTGCAGAGCCCCCACCGCGCCTAAAATCGGCTGCGAATCGCCCTGCCCTGGGCGATGGAAAATCTGAATCACGCCCTCCTCCGACAGCTGATCGAGACCTTTTTTGAGCTGCTTGCGTTTGAGCGGATCGGAACTCGCGACGGTGGCAAAATGCTCTGGACTAAAACGCGGCACGCCCTGGAATTCAATTTTCTTTCCGGCGTAGAGCGTATCACCAATGCGAAACTCGCCGGTGGTATCTAAGAATCCAACGATATCGCCTGGCCAAGCTTCTTCCATGGCCACTCGCTCTTGACCAAAAAACTGAACGCTCTTTGAAAGCTTATAATCTTTATCTAGCCGCGCATGCTTAGCGTCCATTCCCCGCGTGAATTTGCCGGAGCAGACACGGAAGAACGAAACGCGATCCCGATGCTGTGGATCCATGTTGGCTTGGATCTTAAAGAACATGCCGCTAAAATCAGTGTCCGTCGCCAGAACTTCAATGTCATTGGCATCGCGGCCTTGCGGCGGCGGAGCCATGTCGAGGAACGTCTCGAGAAACCGCTCCACACCAAAATTATTCAGCGCGCTGCCGAAGAAAATCGGAGTAAGCTGCCCTTTTAGAACTTTCTCGATATCAAACGGGTCGCCTGCGATCTCGAGCAGATCGAGTTCGTCCTTCATCACTTTGTGTAACTGCTTAACCTCGTCGACATCGCCGCCGACGATATCCGCGAAATTGGGATCTTCAACGCCACTAATCTTCACCGGGGCTAGGCGGTTCTTGGCATTGGCGGTGCCGTCGCGCTGGAACAGCAATAATTCTTCCGTGCGCCGATCGTAAATCCCTTTAAATTGCTCGCCCATGCCAATTGGCCAGCTGACGGGCGTGCTACGAATGCCCAGGACGTTTTCCAATTCATCGATTAAATCGAGCGGCTCTCGCGAAGGCCGATCCATTTTATTGATGAAGGTAAAGATCGGCAGGCCGCGCATGCGACAGACTTCGAAAAGTTTGCGCGTCTGAGGCTCGACCCCTTTGGCCGCATCTATCAACATCACCGCGGCATCGACGGCGACCAAAGTTCGATAGGTGTCCTCGGAGAAATCTTTGTGGCCGGGAGTATCGAGCAAATTGATCTTTTTCCCGCCATACTCAAACTGCAGCACGCTGGTGCTAATCGAGATTCCCCGTTGGCGCTCAATCTCCATCCAATCCGAAGTGGTGTTTCTCTGGCTCGACTTCGCCTTCACAGCACCGGCCAGGTGAATGGCCCCACCGTAAAGCAAAAGCTTCTCGGTCAATGTCGTCTTGCCGGCATCGGGATGCGAAATGATCGCAAACGTCCGTCGACGCGCAACCTGCTCTTGAAGTTCTTTAGCTGAAACCATGGGACGCCATTTATATCCGCCCCAGCCCAGTACGGCAAACCCACCCTAAAAGGTGTCAGTCTCCCTCGGGGCCCCAAAGGTATCGGTCATACCTGCGGTG
>JALHPX010000339.1 GCA_022842225.1 bacterium | reverse complement strand
CCGAGGGCGAGAAAAACCCATAGAAACTAAAGAACCCAAGGCGTCCCGGGCGGGAGCACTAAGCGGAGACGGACCCAAAATCCGCCGGCTCGCCCGCGCACTGACTTTGCAGACCGGCCCTCCCCGCCAAAACAGGGCAAGGACCACAGGTAGCACTCCCTGCCGTTCTAAGGTATTACTCGAACCAAGAGCCGGCGAATGGGTATCTTGGACTAATCGCGTAGAAGTTTTACGAGGAAAGTCCGGACACCATAGAGCACCGTAGCGGGTAACACCCGTCCAGCGTGAGCTGCGGACCAGCGCAACAGAAAGGATGTACAGAGCTTTTGACTAAGATCCTTGGCAAAGGTCTTGGGAAGTCGAGCAATCGGCAAGCTGCTGTAGTGAAAACAGGCAAGCTCTACGGGGTGCAAGGTCAAACAGGAGTCTTAGAGGTGGCAACACTTTCTAGGTAGGGCGGCTCGTCCGAATCTCCGGGTAGACTGCTTGAGCGATGAGGCAACTCACCGCCTAGAGGAATGATTAGTAGCTAGAGTTTTGAAAAAGATTCTGGCCCACAAAATCCGGCTTATTAAGAAGGCCATTCGCCGGCCCTTTCCTTAAAGCCTTCACGGTAACCTTACTTGCTATTCGACAAAGCCTTCGTGAGCCGCGAGAGGAATTCAGCCTCGGCAAGACTCACTACTCCGTCCGCCTTGCACATTCGCCATGCGGCCTTGAAGGCGATGCGTTTTGAATTACTGCAGGTCAAACAAGCAACTTCTTTTTCGAGTTGGACCTGCTCGGCAAAAATCGGATGGAGAACGTTTCTGCGTTCATCATCGGACCAGCCTTCCGTCATTGCTTCAAAGGCAGCTTTTTCGCCTTTGCGCAGCTCCCCATCTGCAAAGGCAGCTAACATGACAATCTTTCCAATCGATGCCCATTCTTTTTCAGAAGGTGTCTTATTCAAGTTCATGTTCTCTCCTCTTAATCGCCAATGATGGCGGATACCGATGCTTTGGTTGCTCAAGTATTTAGAAGCTGGGCAAGCCGACGGAGGAAAAGGGATTCATAGGCGCTAACGTGCCCGTCTGCTTTACACATTTGAACAGTAGCTGCATACGCCAAACGCTTCGCTACCCGCGAGTGCAGACCGTGGGCCGCCTTCTCCAAATCAACGCTGTCCGAGATCACGGATCTCACAACACTTCGTCTTTCGACGCTGGGCCATTCTGCGGTCATTTGCCGAAACGCTTCTCGCTCGCTGACGCTAATCTTTCCATCCGCAGAAGCCGCGAGCAGAACTATCTTTCCAATCGATTCCCGCTCGACCTTTGATACAACCGCCATGCGAAACATGTAACTAACCTCCGTGAAGGGACTATCTGATCTTAGCGGAGGGGCAAAAGAGTAAAAAATAGATAATTACATTCAATCAGTTCGTTTTAATCGAACCATAGCGTGGCCAAAAAAAGCTTTAAAAATCAATCTCCTGCGGCGCCGGGGGCGGCGCTATCTGAATCTGAATTCGTACGAAGGAGCTTTATCTTCAGACCTCTCTCGTCTCCCATGTGTTCGCTACCTATCGAACTGCCTGATTCTACTTTGTACTGATCGGAAACTGGGACCAGCTGAAAGGTTTTGAGTCTTCGGATATCGACAGTAAAACTTCCGTTTTTGACTAGTATTTTCCGGATTGGCACTCCTCGCTCAGAAAGCAACTGCAAATACATTCGTGGACAGGGCGTCAGAATGTTACTGCCCGGGGACTGAACGAAACACTGACCTGAAATCAAAGTGGGCCTGGCTTTACGGCGGGCTTCTCCCGTAAGTAGCTGAGCTGCGTGGTACACGGTCGCTTCCGCTGCCTGGGATTCTCGCGCTGCCCGTGAGTCGGACGAGCCTAAAGTAGAGACAGCCGGCGGGTGTTTTTCCGGGGCCTGATCCAGAGGCTGGTGGAAGGCACACCCTGTTAAAAGGATCAGCAACCCAGTGCTTGTTAAAACATCCGACAGTTTGAGGGAATAGGTTTTCATACTTTAGAGCTAGAGTTTTGAAAAAGATTCTGGCCGAACTAGAAAGATTACTGCACCCAAACAGAGGGGCGAGCGCGGAAAGTGTTATCGACCAGAGAGTTCTCAAACTCTTTTAATTTATCCAAGGCCGCTGCTTTGCCAAGCCAGCTCCACCCACCCGCAGCATCGCCCGAAACGCCATCGACCCAGAAAGCGGCTGCCATGCAGCTTTTTTCCGCTTTACCAAAAGTACGCGCCACCGCCGCGAGTTTTACCTCGCCGCCACTGACTCCAGCAGACTGAATGCAATCGAAGACATTGGTCGCAAAATCTTTTCCGGCAACGAAATCCTGAGCAGGCAGCGCGCCACTGTCAGAAACCAAAATCTCGTCTTCGGAATTTTTAATCAAAGCGAAGATGCGGACTGGAACTCCAAATTTTCCAAGGTCGAGATCACTCATTTTAGAAAAACCTCTCCATCAAAGCGCAACGCATCTTTCACGCGCAAAGGGTGCGACTTCAACATGGGATCGGGCAGATTATCGAGTGAGAACCAATCCCAATCGTCTACTTCGTTATTGGGCTTCACTTTCGCGTCGTCTTTCACAAACAGGCGAAAGGCCGCGCAGAGAAATTGAATGCGCACACCGGGCTGCACTTCCACCTCTGTCACGCTTAATTCTGGTTCGGAATAGAGCCCGAAAAATTCGGGCTTCACGATGGTAATTCCCACTTCTTCCTGCGTTTCGCGGACAGCGGCCTGCAGCCAACCTTCCCCGCGATCCACATGCCCGCCTGGCAAACACCACCGACCTGGCTCGCGAACGCGTTCCGACCGGCGAGTAAGCAAAATTTCACGATGGGCGTTAATCAGGGCGACGTTTACGCAAGCGATGGGAACCAATGAAGACATAAGTTGCCCTTTTGTACAGGTTTGATAGTGCATACGCAAATGTCGAATTTTGAAGTTCTTTTTACAGAGGGCCACGCCCGGCGAGGCCGACTGAAGTTAGCGCACGGGGTGGTTGAGACCCCTGTCTTTATGCCCGTAGGCACCTACGGCGCGGTGAAAACTCTCACCCCCACGGATCTGGAAAATGCGGGAACACAGATCTTACTCGGGAACACCTACCACTTGTACCTGCGCCCTGGCCTAGAAGTGCTGGGAGCGTTTGGGGGCCTGCACCGCTTTATGAATTGGAAGCGCCCTATCCTGACCGATAGCGGCGGTTTCCAGGTTTTTAGCCTCGGTCAAAACCGCAAAATCTCCGAAGAAGGCGTGGTTTTTCGCTCGCACTTAAGCGGCGACAAGATTGAGCTGACCCCTGAAAAGGCGGCGGAAATCCAGCGCGTGATTGGGTCGGATATCGCCATGGTGCTCGACGAGTGCGTGGCGCTGCCGGCAACCCAAGAGCAGCTAGACCAGGCGGTCTTGCGCAGCTATCGCTGGGCCGACCGTTTTCTCAAGGAGCCCCGGCTTCCCGGGCAGCAGATCTTTGGCATTTTCCAAGGCGGCACCGACATCGAACTGCGGAAAAAAAGTTTGGGCCTCACTCTGGAGCTGCCGGTCGACGGCATCGCGATCGGCGGCCTAAGCGTCGGCGAGACGCACGATGAAATGATCGCTGTATTAGAAGGAGTGGCGGCCCATTTGCCGCCGAAGTTGCCGCATTATTTAATGGGCGTCGGCAC
>JALHPX010000338.1 GCA_022842225.1 bacterium | reverse complement strand
CGTCGCCACCCGAGGGCAGCTCTACCCTGTCGTCGTTAGATGAATGGTTGGAATCCGTGATCCTGCACGAGTACGTGCATGTGCTTCACCTGTATCCATCGTCGGGATTGTGGAGTGCTGCCCGCGCCGTGTTTGGAAGTTGGGTTTTACCCAATGGTTTGATGCCCTCGCACTTGCACGAAGGACTCGCTGTTTTCTTGGAGACTGAATATGGTCGCGGCGGCCGAGGCAAAAGCGCAGATTTTCGCATGTACCGACGCATGGCTGTGAAGGACGGCAAATGGGGTAACGAATTCGCGCCGATCGATCTTTTAGAGGGTTCGGCGGTGCATTGGCCGCACGGTCACTCGCCGTATTTTTTTGGCTACTGGGTTTGGAAAGAGGTTTGGGATCAGAAGAAAGATCGCGGCATCCACGACATCGTTGCCGGCCAAAGCGGCAATTGGCCGTATTGGATCAGCGGGCCCTTTCAGAAGGAAATCGGCGAGGATTACCCTTCGCTTTGGAAAAACATTTATGACAAAGGCACTGCGGAAGCGACACGCGAAATTCAAGAGATCGAAAAGCGCGGAGTCTCTTCACAAAAGTTTCTGACCGAAACCCGTTTCAACAAATGGGATCTCGTCGTTAGTCCCGACTCCAAAAAAGCAGCACTCCGAAGTTCCCGCCCCGATAGAGGTACTCGCATTGAAATTGTAAACCTTGCCGACGCTTCCGAATTCGACTCGTTTGAACCAGATGGCGGCTCCGAGCAAGGGCTCTGCTATGGCGCGGTCGCCGGTAAAGATCACTTGCTCTACGTCGATTCTAAAATGGAAGCGGGCTATCAAACCTTTATCCTCAAATACCGCAATGTCGTCGATAAAAGCTCGCACGAGATCGAATATGAAAAATCTAGAGACGAAGAAGTTAAAGTCGAACACGTCCATGCGCTATCCTGCACCCCGGATCTGATGGATCTTGCCGTCTATACCGAGCACGCGGGCAAAGGCAGTATTACGACACTTCGTGCAGTTCCAGGGAAAGAGGCCGACGAATTCCCCAAATACCGAAGGGTGAAGACCTGGGGCGTTCCTAATAAGACTTGGGTAAGCAGTGTGCTTGCGGGAAAAACTACCTACGCTGTATTGCGCGATCGCAACGGCAGCTCACTCTACCGCTACACCGAGGAGAATGAGTTAACCGGCAAAAAAATCGGGGCGCTCTCAGGGCAACACTTTTACGACTTAGTTACCGACGCCAGCAATCGTCTCTACGCCGTGGGGGCTGAAGAAGGCCGCAACGAATTATATGAGATCAACAAAGACAACGCCGCGCTTTCCAAAAGAGCCGCGGTGTTGGGCGGCTTAGACAGTGTTGCGTTTTCTCCCGACGGCAAACTCTATGCGCTTAGCTACCGCCATGGCGGTTACGACTTAGCACTACTAGACGGCCGCGCGCCGGTAGAGCGCCCGCGCATTCCCGTCGTCATTGAGCGCAAACCTGCGGAAAAAGAACTATCGGCATCCGATCTCCAATTTGAAGCGGAAGAAGAATATTCCGCTTGGGGCTCGCTCTCTCCCCGCGCTTGGATCCCCAACCTGCTCATCGTTCCCGATGGTATGCAGATTAGCGCCTGGGTTCCTGGTTTTGATATCGCCCAAAAAAATAGCTACAGCCTCTTTGGTGGCTACGACACACGCGGCAGCCCCTTCATTCAAGGTTCGTACGCCCATCGCTTTTTGCGACAGACGAATATTCAAACCGAAGCGTATTACTTGCCATCGTATTTAATTAGCGCGCGCGGTTTTCTAAACACCTGGGGTGCCAGCGTTGGGCTCTCGACGATTTTTGGTTTTATGGACCCGCGTTTCACCTTTAGCGCACAGTTCCGTCGTGTCGAAGACTCGAGGTTAGGCCCTGCAAAGCAAAGCGTGGGTTTTGGAATTTCGAGCACACATGCCTTTGGCTTTAGATCCCGCCCGCAAGCAGTGTCTCCTCACCGTGGCACTCGGCTCTCCGCAGGGTACTCGCACTACTTTAAATCCCTGGGAAGCTCCGACGAATACGATTCGTTTACCGCGTCCATCGATCAGTACCTATCGAGCCCCTGGCTCGCGAGCCATATTTTCTTCTTCGGTGCGCGCGCGGGTTCTACCAACGGCACCGTAATCTATAACTCGTTCTTCCAGGGCGGCGGTGAATTGATCTTCTCGCAGGGCCGGGGCTTTTTCTTAAACCGCGGCTTCGTGCCGGGCAGTTTTTTAGGGCGCCGCATGCTCGCTCTGAACACGGAATACCGTTTCCCACTTTGGGACGTTTATAGAGGAATGGGACTGTGGCCTTTCTTCCTCCAACGCATCCATGCCGCGGTGATTGCCGACGTACTGACCTTTGATTACGGCACCAAATCGGTCGCTCCCCGGGATCTGCTGCGGGTGTTCTACGGCAGCGTGGGCGTGGAATTGAAGTCGGATTGGAAGCTGTTTTACTACATGCCGGCCACCATCCGGCTCGGTCTATATAGAGGAATCGGGTCAAACCAGTTCTACGGCATCCGCGGCGAACCTCTCTATGTCACGCTCGCTGTCGAAGGTGGATTGTTCTAGCCATTAGGCCACCCGTGGCTCAGCTCTTGCAGGGACATTTGCGAGATGAATCGGCGCCTCATAATCTACCTGTTTCCCTTAGCCCTTTTCTTGTCGTTGGTAGCCAACGCAGACGATGTAATGATCACCAAAAAAGCGGTGGTGACGGATAGCGGCTCTGTATACGTGCTGTTTGAAGATAAATTCAAATCAAAGTATTTCGTGGGCCGCTATGAGGTCCAGGGTGACGAGTTAAAACTAGTGGAGCTAGTTACGTTTCTTAGCTCGAGCGGCTCAGGCCTAAAATTGAAAGATATTTCTCCGAACCATCGCGGCTTTGTCGTACTCGGAAATGAAACAGGCGCTCTGCCAGAAGAAAAGAATCCTTCTGGCGGTATCTTGGGACTACTAGAAGCGGTTCGCCACGCCCCACTCAAAACCTCCAACCAGGCCGTCATCATTAGGGTAGCCAACGGTAAGCAAAAAAGAAAAATTATCGATTTAACCTATGATTTCAGCGATTCGGTTCAGATGCTTCATCGGTTTCAAAATGGAAACCTTGGATTTGTTTACAACATTGAACGAGAGCCGAGATACGGAGTCATGAATCCGTCAGGAGCGTTTAACAAGTCTCACAGTCCAAACGAGACCACTGTGCTTTATCCCCATTTCCTACGAGGGGGAAAAGTTATCGGAACTCCCACCAACATCATCGAACTCCCCGGAAAAGCTGCTGCGGGCCGCCAGCTTCAAGTTGGCTTCCAAGTTGAAGGAAGGGACGCCACTGGATTTTGGCTTGGGATAGTTTCCAGCCAGTACTTAATGGTTCCTTTTGATAAAGAGCTTCGATTCCGTGTTCCCCATGAGAACTCGGAGTCTAGAAACTCCCCCCAGTTGAAGTTAGCTGCAACTGGCCGCGAGGTCTATGTTGTCCAGGACAGCAGTCGCCGCACAGTGAGCATCACCAAACACTCCCTACTCCCTGAGGGGAATCCTACGTTGCGACAGGAGTTTGACTGGGTCATGCCAGCCGGCTCTTCTACTGGCGAGCGATACGAACACACACTGCAGGTACTGGCCGATGGCTCACTGGTGATGCAGGGAGTGGATGCTAAAAACGATGTCGTGATCGTAGAAGCAGATTCCAATTTCAGGCCAAG
>JALHPX010000337.1 GCA_022842225.1 bacterium | reverse complement strand
ATCGCAGTCCCAATTGTAGGGCCCATTCCGATGTCCATTCCGCCGTCACCAGTGATCATGACAAAGGTAATATCCTCACCCGATGGAATTTCACCGCGACGTTGGCGCTCGTGGAACATTTCGACAAGACCAGAAAGCGTTGGTGCGCCGTTTTGAAAGAGATTGTGTATGTAGGAAACTCGATGCGCACTAAAGGGGTAATCAGTCGTAACCACCATCGCGCATCCGGTGTGATACAAAACAACAACGTCACCCTCGAGTCCTTTAAAAAACTGATCGAGTCCAGAGAAGATTCCGCAGCCGGGACATGCGCCGTGCCCAGGCGCAATGCGCTTAGGCTTTGTCGCAAGAAGCGCAACGTCCGCGATCGAAACACTGAGCTCGCCAAATGGACCAAACTTCTCACCCTCAAGCTTTATAGTTTTAATGAAGCCTGGCGAAACTTCTGACTTCGCTAGCGCGGGCAGCACCTTGGGTGGAAGGCGTCGAGCCGTTCCCTCACGCAGTCCGACAAAACGAAATGTCGGAATGGCGTTAGGACTTTTCAAGGCAAGCAGGCCCTCTTCGAACATTGCAATCGCATCTTCTTCACGAAAATCCCGACCACCAAGTCCAAATACCCGACTGATGGCGATGACGTCGCAGTGATGATCGGCAAGTAATGCTGAACGCACCTCATGTGAGAGCGGTCCACCCAATGATCCCGGGGTGTCGCTGCGTTCCGCTATGATAACAACTGGTATTTTGTGCGTTATGTGCCTTAGCTCTTCATCTGGGAAAGGGCGAAGAAGGTGCGGCTTTATGAGACCGACTTTTTTGCCAGCTCTACGCATTTGATCGACAGCATCCATCGCTGTTTCGGATGCTGAATTGAGAATAAAGAGAGCAACCTCTGCGTCTTCACATTGGTAAGCTTCAAGAGCTCGGTAACGGCGCCCCGTGAGTCCTTCATACTCTTTGGCAATCTCCTCAAATACTTTCGCAGCCTTCTCGTGCGCTAGGTGCAGTTGATACTTATTGTTAATTAAGTCTGGATCGTTCATGTATGGACCAAAAGTAACCGGATTTCTTGGGTCGAGACTTGTGTGCGCGTCCGAGCGCTTTCCCAAGAATTGTTGCGCGCAGTCCCGTTCTGAAATCACTTTCACCGATCTTCTTTGGTGGCTCGTAAAAAATCCGTCGCTGGCCACAATGACTGGCAACCGAACCTCGGGATGCTCTCCAAGGCGAATGGCAAGGAGATTCATGTCGTAAACCGCTTGCGGATTTGGCGCCAGCAAGACGAGCCATCCAGTTTGTAGCGCGTACATGAGATCAGAATGATCACACCGAATATCGAGCGGCCCGCTAATGGAACGCGTGACGAGATTCAAAACCATTGGCATGCGACTCCCCGACTGAACGGGGAGTTGCTCTAGGCTATAAAGGAGACCGTTGGCACTTGTTGCGTTCAGTACGCGGCCGCCTCCGGTGGAGGCACCGAAACAAGCGCCCGCGGCACCGTGCTCTCCATCCGCGGGAAGCAAAACGGTCGATATTTCACCTCGAGACTTCATCGCATCTAAAAGCTGTGCGATTTCTGTAGAAGGAGTAATCGGGTAGTAGCCCATGAAATGAAAATCGATCGCCTTAGCTGCTTCAGCCGCAGCCTCATTGCCAGTTAACAGTTTAGTCTCTTGTTGAACCATTTCAGGAGTTTTCACTTTCGGACGTCCAAGCTTCTGAGAAGAGTTTGATTTCTCGGTCCGCGGCCGAGATTTGATCTTCCGGGACAGGGGTTAGGGCACTCACCGGGCAAGCTGTGACACACTTCTGGCAGCCTTTGCAATATTGGTAATCAATGCCTTTGAGTTTTGCCGTACCATCGGGCGCGCGCTCCCAAGAGAAGCAGTAGTCCGGGCAGACCATGTCACAATAACCACAATGAAAACAAAGATCGCGATCAAGCCGCGGAACGGTGCCCTTCCGGCTTGCACTATTGTCCTTTAGTACGGAATTTCCAGGATTGATTATAAGTCCGCCAATGGGCGCATTGGCATAACCAATATTTGGCAGGAGCTCGGAAAGCTTGGAAGCCCGCTTAGCATTCAACTGCTTGGCGCCTGGAACAATGGGGCGAATGGCATTGGCCGCGCCTTGAAACACGCTGAGGTTCTGCTGCTGGACGGATTCAGGAAGTCGTTGGAAATACCGGAAGAAATATTTCTCCAAAACGCTCTCGGTTATTTCAGGCAATACACGACTACAGGCCCCGAGCATCGCGGCATTCAAGCTGCTTGAAAGTAATCCGTGTTTGGTCATGATTGCGCGGGCATCAACGACGGATAGGCTGCGCATCTTGGTGCCATTCGGGAAAGAAATATCCTTTGGCGATTTTGTTGAGTTGATGATCACATCTGAATCGTCGGTTAGACCCTCAAGCAACTCGGGATTGGTGTTGATCAAAGACTCTTGAAAGACCACAAGCAGGTTCGGCTGGCGAATGCTCGAAGCATTTCGAACTTCATGCCCAAGGGTCGAAATCCTCACAAAAGACCGTACGGGAGTTCCGCGCTTCTCCGAGCCGAAGCTTGAAAAGTGATTTCCACTGTAGCCCATTCCGAGCACCGCGGCTTCGGCCAAAATTTTTCCAGCAGAATTTGCGCCCTGTCCACCAACCGCTTCCAGGCGAATCGAAAGACTTTCTCTTCGACCTTCTCGCGGAGCAGGGCGATTTAGCGGCGTCAAAAAACGGAACATCGATCCTCACTCCACGGGTCCGCGGCCGACTTAGGCCGATGGACTTGGGCCCGAGCCAGGTCCGCGGCGATAGGGTTGATTCTGTTGCGGCGGCGGAGGCAGCGGGTGGTCTCCAGCCCCCTCTTCAAGGTCCGTGAACTTTCCAATGCTCGATTCCCAGCGCAAACGAACGGTGCCCACGGGACCGTTCCGCTGCTTTCCGATAATAACTTCTGAAATGCCCTTCACGTCAGGGTTCTCCCGGTCGTAGTAATCTTCACGATAGAGCGACATGATCAAGTCGGCATCCTGTTCGATAGAGCCAGATTCACGCAAGTCCGAGACCTGAGGCCGGCGATCACTTCGTCCTTCAGATCCGCGATTGACCTGAGCCAAGGCGATGACAGGCACCTGAAGGTCCTTGGCTAAAGCTTTTAAGCTTTGCGAAATTTCAGAGACCTCGCGTTCGCGACTGTCTGACTTTTGGCCCAGCTTCATCAGCTGTAAGTAATCTATCATAATCATATCGAGCCCATACCGCGCCTTGATCTTGCGTGCCTTAGACCGAATGGACATTGGTGTGACAAAACTTGCATCGTCGATGAAAAGATTGGTCTCCCCAATGCGAGTCGCCTTGTCGATGATTCTCTGCCAGCCAGCGTCGCTCAGCTTGCCAGTACGAAGATCACTTAAACCAACTCGAGATTCGCAACCCAGAATTCGCATCATCATTTGATCGCGATTCATTTCAATAGAGAAGTAGAGCAACGACTTCTTTTCGCGCAGCACCACATGGGTTGCGATGTTCAGGGAGAATGCCGTTTTTCCCATCGAGGGACGGGCCGCGATGATCGTCAGTTCACCTTTTTGGAAGCCCGCTGTCATGCGATCGAGGGCCTTAAAGCCACTTGCAACACCGGTAACATCGCTCTCTCGTTCCGAGAGCTCCGTCAGTTTATTCATTCCAGAGCGGACTAAGTCTGCCGCCGAGACGGGACCATCGACCTGCTT
>JALHPX010000336.1 GCA_022842225.1 bacterium | reverse complement strand
CATCGCCTGCCCAATCCAGTAGTTCAATATCGTTAAAATCATTTCCCAAACCAAAAGTAGGCAACGCCTTCCAGCCGTAATGATCCACAATCCAGCTTAGGGCATGGCCCTTGGAGATTCCCCGAGGAAAAACTTCTAGCCACGTGATCTCCGGATTCCACGGTGAAGTCGCGCGCACGACGGAGAGGTGCGGAATCAGCGCTCGCAAACGCACCAATTGCTCTGCGGCTTCCGCCGTCCGTACCATCACGATAAACTGGGTCACGCCCTCTTCTGGAAAATCCCCGTGCCAGCGAGAGGCTAATTCGCCGTGCATCTCACAGCGTTTCTGAAAATCAGGCGGCAAATCTAAATTCTCAAAAAACCAAAACCGATGGTTCTCAGGAATCGGATGGTGGGCCATGAAGCTCAGATGATTGCGCCTTAAAGTCTCTGCGACTTCGAGCGCGCTATCGCGATTCATAATATTCTGTTCGATGAGGGAGTCTTTTTTCCAATCCCAGATTCCAGCGCCAGAAGAGAAGACTAAAACATCGATTGGAAACTCTGGCGGCAATGTCTTACGCACCGAATAGAGACTACGGCCCGTCGCCACCACCCGAAGGGCCGGCAAACGGCCCAAAGTATGGAGCATGGCTAGATTCTTCTCCGAACACACGCTCGCGTGGGTAAGCAAAGTTCCGTCTAGGTCTGTAGCAACAATGGCCTTAATATCCTTCACCATGAGTGATGATAGTAGTTTCTGGGAAGTAAGATGGAAAGAAAACCGTAGAGGCTGGGATTTGCACGGCCCTCACCCCAGTCTGGCAGCCCTGGTGCGGCTTTCCACGCTGCGGGCCCCGGCCAAAGGCTGGGTGCCGGGATGCGGGAGTGGCCACGATGCCGCTGCGCTCGCTGGCGAAGGGTTTGAAATCGAAGCTTCGGATATCAGCCCGACGGCAATTCAGGTGGCTCAAAACCTCTATGGCAAGGTACCGCGGGTGAAATTTACGGTCGCCGATTTGTTTGAGAAAAAAAAGGCCGGTTTTGACTTTATTTTTGACCGCGCAATGTGGTGCGCGCTGCCACCCGGTCGCCAGCAGGAATACTTAAAGGCGTGTTGGGAAAATCTGCGCCCCGAGGGACTTTTCTGCTCGATTGCGTTTACCAAGCTTTCCAAAGAAATCGAGACCGGTCCACCGTTTGAGATTTCAAAAAAGGAAATCGAGCAGCAGCTGCGTGGGAAGTGGAAAATCGTGCAGATGGAAGTGGCAAAGCCACCCGAGCTCACGCCCTTTATCCTGGAAGAGACGCTCGTCATCGCCCGCAAACAATAAAAAAGCCCCCAAGTGGCAAACCACTTGAGGGCTTAAAAGAGATTGCTTCGGCCGTTCGGCCCAGCAGCAACGACGGACTAGTATAGGAACAAGCTATGAAACAGGCTGTTCTCAATCACCATCTGACAAGTATCTTCCGAGAAAGATCCTGTGCAGACTTCGCTCACTTCGTAAGCCGAACCAGAGCGGGTCATTTCGCCGACGACATAGCCAACACCAGCTGCTTGCGTGCGCAATTCAAATGAATTGCTGCCGATGCCTTTAGCAACGACTTGCAGTTGCACGCCGACTTTGTCCATCGGAACAGCTGCGTTGGTCGGGCAAGTGACTGGGCTGAGTTCTAAAACTTGCGCAATCAAAGCACCTTTGGCCTTCAAGTTCACAACTTGCATGCAGTTATCTGGCTCGTAAAAATTCAGACCCATTAATTCGGATTCAAACTGAGCGCTGTATTTTGCGCTGGCAACCAGCTCACGAGAAAGATCTTCGATCTTTCCAGAAGCTGGAATCAAATTTTCCGGAGTTTTCGGAACTTCTTTAGATTTGGAGCAAGCAGACAATGCCAATAATGCGATTACCGCGATTAAACGAACTTTCATTTTAAATTCCCCCTCATCGAGCAATGCGCGCGATGCCGGAGAGGACTTTTGCAACCAAGGTGCCAAAGGTGTTTGAACCTAAGACAGCTGTAGAACGCTTGGTGCCCGGTGACGTTTTACGGCAAATGCTTCCCGAAAGAGACGGGAATTGTTAGCGGTGAAGCCAGTTCTGAAAGCGAAATGGGAAAGGATCGGTGTAGAGCGGGGACTCTTCTTCGAGCGTGAAATCCGTTTTTAGCGGTAATTCGGGAAAGTGTGCATCCCCCTCAAACGACTGCGAGATAACCGTGAGATATAAGCGCCGCAAACGCGGGAGAGCCTGGCGAAAAATCTCCGAGCCGCCGATGACAAAGGCATTTCCCTTCACTTTATCGGCGACCTCAGACCAATCATGGCAAACGGTAACTCCCGCCGGAGCAAAACTACGATCCCGCGTGAGAACAATATTAGTTCGATTGGGCAGGGGGCGACCGATGGAATCATAGGTCTTACGCCCCATAATGACAGTGTGGCCCGTCGTAATTTCTTTAAATCGTTTTAGGTCCTGAGAGAGTTTCCAGGGCAATTGGTTTTTATTTCCAATCACCCGTTCTTCCGTCATCGCGACGATGAAATCCAGATCGCGTTTCACTTCACTCATATGGAGATTTCGGCCTTAATCGCTGGATGCGGATCGTAACTCTCTAAGCTGAAGTCTTCGTAAGTAAATTGCAGGATGTCTTTGATTGCCGGATTTAACTTCATCCGCGGCCATGGCTTGGGCGTGCGGGACACCTGCTCTTTAGCTTGTTCCAGGTGATTTAAGTACAGGTGGGCATCGCCAAACGTGTGGATAAACTCACCGGGCTTATGACCGGTCACTTGCGCCACCATGAGAACGAGCAGCGCGTAACTCGCGATATTAAATGGCACTCCGAGGAAAACATCGGCACTTCGTTGATAGAGTTGGCAACTTAGTCGGCCATCCGTGTGAACATAGAATTGGAACATGACGTGGCAAGGAGGCAGCGCCATGTGCGGGATGTCTGACACATTCCAGGCGCTGACAATGTGCCGACGCGAGTACGGATTTTTTCGAATGCCGTCGATGAGATCTAAAATCTGATCCACACCATTGACTGCGTCTTCCGCGCGCACGCCTTTTTCGATCAGACGAGGGTGCGCCTCGCCCCAACGTCGCCACTGAAATCCATAAATCGGACCCAGGTCACCGGCACTGTCCGCCCACTCATCCCAGATTGTGACTTTGTTTTGGTGCAGGTACTCGAGCCGAGTATCACCCTGCAAAAACCACAGAAGTTCGTGAATGATGGATCGGAGGTGAACCTTTTTTGTCGTAACGAGCGGAAATCCTTGGGAGAGATCAAACCGCATCTGGTGGCCGAAGAGGCTTAAGGTGCCGGTGCCCGTTCGATCGGTCCGCTTCTCACCTTTTTCCAGGATGGTTTTAAGTAGATCTTGGTACGCCTGCATGGGGTCCTCTAGAGCAATTCGTTAAGAAAACATTAACGAACCCGGGACCACTACACAATATTGACTAGAAATAATACTGAATGCCGCCATTTAAGAGAATGGAAGTGCCGGAATCGAGAAAGAATCGCAGGCCGGCGAGCCATCCCAAGTTAGGAGTGAACATTCCTTCTGCATAGCCACCTGCGCCAAGCAGGATCGAAGAGCTGGAGGCATTTAACCCAAGTCCCAGACCGGAAGTATCGGAGATACTGACGATCCCATAGACAAGACCGGCTTCAGGACCAACCCAAATATCTTTGTTGATCAAGAAACCGTAACGGCCAAACGCTCCAAAGTACATCGCTGAGGAAC
>JALHPX010000335.1 GCA_022842225.1 bacterium | reverse complement strand
TGCTCTTCCGATCTCGAAGCTAAAAAAGATCAAAGAGGCCGTGAGCGAACCCCACATCAGAGTTTTCTCGGCTTTGCGCGAATGCAGCACAAAACAAAGCCCACGCGTGAGGGCGATTGCCCAAAAGAAGCCGGAGAGATACGGCGCTGCTTTCTCGACGGTAAAACCGCGAGTTTCGACTAAAAAAGTTACCATCCAATTGGAGATCAGCACCTCGGCGGCAACATAGAAAGCCGACATCAAAACCACGAGCCCCGCCAGCGAGAGCCATTGGAAATGCGCAGGGGTGCGAGAAGGTTCGGCGGTTTCTTGCGCGGGTAAAGCAGCAGCTTTGTCCTTCGGCACGCGCGCAAAAATAAAAGCGGTCAAAATAAAAGTGGGAACAGAGGCAAAGGTGAAAACCGTCTGCCAGCTAAATCCACTCGATAGAAATGCGGCCACCGCCAAGGGCCCCGCTTGAGCACCGAGTCCGTACATGGTGTGCAGCCCTGCCATGAAGCGCCCGCGATTGAGCAAAGTGCTGCCCTTTAGGACGTAGACATTCGCCATCGCACCCATCGACGAACTGCCACATGCGATGATCACACCCAGCACCAACGCCAACGCATACGAATTTACCAATTGCGAGAACAACCCCATCGCTAGAGTCACCCCGCAAGCGAGCAATCCAGAATTGCGCGCGCCGATTCGTCGATAAATCGGGATCAAAAGACTCGTGGAGAGTACGGACGTGAAATACCCAACGACCAAAAACAGCGAGGCCTGTTGGTAATTCACATTGAAATGGTGACTCAGGACCGGCAGCAGAGGCGAACGGCTACCGTCTATAAAAGCGCCACAAAGCAGTAGTCCAAACCCAGTGAATAAAAACGCGTAGTTCAATCTATCGACCTAGCCCCTTCTAAACCCTCGTAACAAGACCACAAATTGCGGCGTTCGCCAACTTGGAGCCGGGTGGGCCGAAGGCCCTACGGCCAAAGGCCTTTGCCGGTGCCAGCGTCAGAGGGAGAGGCAGGGTAAGTTACTGTTTTTACTTGTGATTCTTCACCTCGCGCGAGGTGTGTGAGCGGTTAGACATAAAAATCCAATGAGGGCCGCAGTAGGCTCGAGTTTCGAGCGTAAATCGAGAGGCGAAGACCAGCGGTGTACACGTGAAGTTGGCAGCGGTCCTGCATTCTCATTGTGTAATGGGGCAAACAGGTAGGGGGCAGCAATGCGATTCCTTTTGATTTCAATCACAGTCGGATTAGCGATTCCGTGCGAAGCGCGGGAATTGCAAGAGCGTAACTATGGCAGTCCCGGCCCGACAACCACTCAAGCCCACTCGGCTTCCCAACCGCGGCGATCTTACGATTATTCGGCGCCAGTTGGCGTGGAAGCGAAAGACGGCAGCATGGCACCCGCACCTCCTGGATACCAAGAGCCAGGAAATGGCGACCCGGGTCCTTCTGGTCCTGGCGGGGATCTCGATAACGGTTTGAATGAAAATGGACCAGGGCTTGATTCGCAGTTGGGCCAGGCAGATGACTTTGAAACCAAGCCCGGCGACGGCGGCTCGACCACAAGCAACAATCGCGCGGCCACTCCTCCCGAACAACCCCCAACCTTCCCACAAATTGGCGGAGTACAAGCCGGTGCTGGACAAGGTGCAGGACAGCCTCCTCAAGGCGCGCAGTTCCAGCCCATCCCTGGTTTTGAAGTCATGCCTTTGCCCACCAATCCGAATGAAGCGAATTTAACTTCGCTTTTGGGAGCGGCGACGCAGCAACTTGGAAAAACTTTGAATGGCGATCGCCTGACGGCACTCACGGATTCTATCGGCGAGCAGATGAAGGCTTGGCAGCAAACGGTTGTCGGCATCATGGAAACTCAGAACAGCATCACCAAGCAAGGTTTGCTCAACGCGCAAAATCGATCGGGCTTTATAAACAATCCGCAAACCGCGCAGACGTTCAATAATTACGTCTCCGGCGTGCAGGCAACGACGGGCAATCCCCGCGTCGGCAGCACCGGCTCAACCAACAGCATGCAACCGCGGGTGAATCCAACGGTATCGATGGATCAATTTGCGACGACCCAACCCGTCTCGCGGCAACCCGCGAGTGGTGGAGGCCGTGGCCGTTTGATCAACGAACCTACGCTGTAAGCGTAGACACTCCGCAGCGGTTTTATTAGTCGACCTGCGCATATAATAGCGGCATGTCTCCCAAACAATTTGTAGTCTCTTCGCTGGTAACGATCCTGCTTTGCGGTTGTATGCAAAATTCCCGGGACTCCGTTGCCATCAAACTTCAATTCTCCATTCCTCCGGCCAAAGAGTTTCGCCCTACGGGAAGCGGCAATCCTAGCAACGTCAGTGAGATGGATTGTTTTGTCATGAATGTAAAAGGCCCTGAGATCGTAGGTCGCTTTCAAGGCGGGCAGTTTCCCGCTCACTTGGGAGTGGAGTGCTTGGGTTTTGCGGCCGTGACCAATACCTTGAGTGCCACCACCGCGTCGACATCCGGCGCGACTCTGCGCGTGCGGCCAGGCGGCCAGCGCTCGATTGAAGTGTATGGAATTTACGGCAGCCCCAATTGCGGCGGTAAGGATCCGGCCGTGGTTTTTTCCGACGGCGATCCTTCTCTCTATCTCTTGGGAAAAGTGGTTTTGGATATCGCGGGTGATGTCACCGTCCAAGTGCCCAATTCCTACGTAGCAGACGTCACGCCTAATCGCGTTCCTCAATGCAAAATTACTCCGCTCCCACAATTGGCGGGAGCTGGTGCGGACGATGATGTCTTGGCGATGTTCGAGGTCGGCGATGGCACCCGCGACATTTACGTTGGCGGAGCGTTTAATTCGCTGACAGGAACAGCAGCGCCGGGTTTTGCGCGGATGGCACCTGACGGGCAATTAAATGCGTCTTTCATGTCCGCTCTGGGGGCCGGCTTTGACAATTCGGTGTATGCCCTTAGGCCTTACAAAGCGGGCAAGATTTACGTGGCGGGAGCCTTCACTTACTTCAACGGCATCCCCCGCAATGGGCTGGTACGGATCAAACCGGACGGCATGGAAGACACGGTATTTGTGACAGGCACCGGATTTACAGGCTTAGGCAACAAAGTGACTGCGCTTGCCTTTGATCCGGCCACCGAACGCCTTTACACGGGCGGATCGTTTGCACTCTACGATAATACCTTAGTGAATTCTTTCACTGCTTTGGACGGCACGGGTGCGATTATTTCGGGTTGGGGCTCAACACTGATTCACAACATCGGCAATATCACCTCGATGGATCTGACTCCTGACGCAACGGTGCTCTATATCGGCGGCGACACCGCCCCGTACTTTCGAAAAATCTTAACTGCGGCTGCCCAAGTAGATACCGCCTTCGCCTCTACCTTTGCTCCGGGTGCGGATGGTTCTATCCGCACGGTCAAAGTCGATCCAGCTAACCCCGCGCGGGTCTACATTGGCGGTACGTTTACTCAAGTGGCAGCAACTCCGACGATCAATCGCATCGCACGCATTACTGCCACCGGCGCACTGGATACGAGCTTCAACATCGGCTCGGGCTTTGACAATGCGGTAAATTCGATAGTCGCGGCGGGGGATGCGAGCGGTGATATCTACGTGGGTGGGTTCTTTACGACCTATAACGGAACCGCTGTGCCGGGGATTGTGCGATTAAAACCCGATGGTTCCATTCGCGCGAATTTCTCGGTAACGCCAGGGCCCTCGGGCGGCACCGGCATTATGGCGCTCTTTGCGCCTTTTCCGCGCA
>JALHPX010000334.1:557-3812 GCA_022842225.1 bacterium | reverse complement strand
CCAAAAACCCCGCTGACATCACCGCCGCGATAAACGCCAAACCCCGCAAGCAACCAGAGTCCACCAAGATCCCGCCGATTTCGCGCCAGACTGAGACCGTGGACGGGAGCTTTTTCCGCACCGATGGCACCACCTTCATCGCCAGAAAGGCGATGGGAACTCCGCCAAACGCAATCGATAGAAAAACCCAGTGCCAGCCAAAATGCGCACCAATGGCGAGCCCCAAGGGCAGCCCCACCACGGTCGCCACCGAAAATGCGGCCATGAGAATTCCCATCGCTCGCCCGCGGCGCTCCGGCGCTACCAAATCGCCGACGATCGCGAATGTCACCGTTGACACCGTTCCCCCGAAAGCGCCGGCGACCGTGCGCGCCGCCAAAAGCTGATAAAAAGACTGAGAGACCCCACAAAGGCCGGTGCCGACCAAAAAGGCGGCGTACACGCCCAGCAGCACTTTCTTGCGATCGTAGCGATCGAGAAAAAATGCCGACGACAAGCTGAAGAACGCGGCACTCAGTGTGTAGGCGGAAACGAGCAAAGCGAATTCACTCGGCTGGATATTGAAGACGCGGATGAACTGTGGCCCAAGCGGCATCATGATGACGAAATCGGTGATGTGGCTGAACTGGATGATCGCTAAGATTAAAAGAAGCCCGGTCTCCTTAGACGGAGATAAATAGCCACCCGACTGATTATCCACAGATCCCTCGGTAAGGGTTATTCCACTTTAAGATCCAGAGCCACACGCCCTCCGGCGAGTTCCGCGGTCACGCGATCGCCGGGGCTGAGTCTGCCGACGCCAGCGGGAGTGCCGGTGAATATCAAATCTCCGGGGCGTAACGTAAATACCGTCGACAAATAAGCGATGAGCTTCGGGATGGGAAACACCATATCCCCGGTATTCCCCTTTTGGCGCACCTGTCCGTTCACAGCCAATGAGAAATCCCAGGGGCCTTCGCCCAAGTCCTGCCGGGAGATGAAATCGCTCACGGGGGCAAACGTGTCATAACCTTTAGCAACCGTCCAAGGCTGGCCTTTTTTCTTGGCCTCCGCCTGGAGATCCCGCGCGGTCACGTCGATTCCCACCGCGTAGCCCGAGACAAAATCTAAGGCGCGCGCTTCGGCGATGTTCTTGCCACCGCCGCCCAGGGCCACGACGACTTCGACTTCGTGGTCGACTTGGCCGATGTCGGGCGGAATGGCGATCTTCCAACCCGATCGACACAGTGCAGAACCCGGCTTGAGAAAAATCAAAGGCACGGTAGGTACGGGGCTATTCATCTCTTTCGCGTGTTCGGAGTAATTGCGGCCAACGCAGTAAATCGTGCGGGCAAAAATACCAAAGGGATTCAGCAGAAAATCCATCAACCCTCTCCCGGTCTAGACCGAAAACAATGTATCCTATCTCGTGAGGCGCGTTCTTTCACCATGACAATCCGCATTCATTTCGCCGCTGGACTTGCTGCGCTGTGTCTTTCGGCGTGTTTGAGTTCGCGCCCCAATTCCGATCAAGAACTCGTCGGAGTTTCCGACGCAGTGCGCGGCACGCCGCGTTACCGGCAGGCCAAGACGTTCGACGCTTTCTTGCGCAACGAAATCGCCCCCGACGAAAAGATCGCTCTCTTCAACGACTGCCGCCGTGCTCCCGGCGAGAATGTTTTCTGTCCCAGCATCCAAAAAGAAAAGGCGCTCCGCAAATTTCTCCTTAAGGAAGAGAAAGCGGCGGAAACGGTGATGCGTCAGAAACCCGAACCGATCACCCCGGATATCAAGGGCCGGGTGGTGAAGAACTGGGGCAGTATTCAACGGGCGAATCTTAAGGGCTTACTCTCCGGAATGCGCGCCTTCTCGCTCGAGGAACTCAAAATCATCGGGCAGTTTGCGCTCAAGCGCCCGGAGTGCCCCAACCACATTTCCATCGCTTCGGCCGCGCTGCTCGAAATCCACCTTCCCTTCGAGAATGTCTCGCCCCTTATCGCCAAGCTCTATGAAAAGGGGGCTCGCTGCACTCGCCGCCGAACCGCCAATCACGAGCATTACCTCACGCGCGCAGCACTCTTCCATTTTCTCGAACGCAAGTACAGCGAAGCGGAACGGCTGCTGGCCAAAGTCGAGCCGTCCGATGCCTATTCGGGACGTTCGCTCTACTGGCTCTACCGCACCCGCAAACTCCTCGGAAAAACGCCCGACGCCCAACGGACGCTTTCCCGTCTGAAGACGCAATTGCCGCTCTCGTTTCACGCATTGATGATCCAGGCCTCCGAAAACCTGGATCCAATTGCACCAGCCGATGCCGGCCCGATCCCGACCCGATCCCAGGATCGTGCCGCCAATAATCTGATTGAGCAGGCCGAAACCTTGCGCGAAATGGCGTTTCACGATTCGGCGGCCAAAATAGTGGCATTCGCGATGGCTTTTCGTGCGCCGCCCGAGCCCGGTGTGCGCGCGTACCTTTCTACGTTGGGGGATCCACCGCAACAGATCCGCACCGTCCAAGCCCTGCTGATGACTCGCCCGGCCTTTCGCAATCAGACGTACTTACAGCTGGCCTACCCGAAGACCTACTTCGATCTTTTCGAAGAGTACGACTCGCAGGTAGACCCTTACCTCTTGCTCGCTATCGCCCGTAAAGAAAGCACCATGGATCCCAACGCGGTTTCGCCCGCAAATGCCCAGGGGCTTTTGCAGCTCAACCCAGACACCGCCAAACGACTCAGCCGAGAATCCAATCTGAATCTTTTCGATCCCAGGACCAATACTCAGCTCGCCGCGCCCGACCCCTAAAAACTGCATACTTTTGCAGCACCACCGAAAAATAATGAAACATAATTTATTCTGTTACTTACAAATATATCCTAACACTCTGAGCTTCCTAGATAACAATTTCTACCTCTGTTCCTGGCTCTGGTGCTACGGCTGGTGCACCCAAATAATCACGCAAACGTTGAGTCAAAAATAATGACGAACGCTCCTCCCCCATCACAACGTAGACCCCCTTGGCATTATCGCCACCCTTAGCAACCAACTCAAGTTACTGGTCACGGTCAGCGTGGCCGGAGTAACCAGTTATACGGGCAATCGTGGCTCGCACTTTTACCTCATCACCATCAATTGTTACCTTCTTGGCTCCATCCTGAAGTAAGCGACCGATTGATCCGACTGACTGATAACCAACTAAAAGTAAGATAGTGTGTGGGTCGTCAAGGTAGCGACGCTCGTGGCGACGAATGCGTCCGCCGTGACTCATCCCAGAAC
>JALHPX010000334.1:0-547 GCA_022842225.1 bacterium | reverse complement strand
CCGCGTAAACGAAAGACCAGCGAAGCCAAAGATATCGTCGCCAGCAGCAATTTGTGCTTGCACGGCAGGACTGAGATACTGTACGTACTCACGGTATAGCCCCGTAACCTCAATTGCTAGTGGCGAGTCAAGGAATACCGGCAACGGCTCCATCCCATCCCGCTCGATCAGGTTATTGATCTCAAATAACATCGCCTGGGTACGCTCGAGTGAAAAAGCTGGAATAATAAGCGTGCCTTTCCTCGCGCGAGCCATTTCAATGTATTCACGGAGTAACTCGGTACGTTCTTGTACGCCTTCGTGACTACGGTCACCATACACGCTTTCCATTACTAGGTAGTCGTACCCTTCCGGCACCTCAGGTGCACCGAGAAGTGGTTGTGGCACATTACCAATATCGCCAGTAAAGACGATTTTCTTCCCTCCCCGCATCAGATGTATCATGCCCGAACCGAGAATGTGACCAGCGTCAGTGAAGTAGGCAGTAAAATTGTCAGGGAGTGAAATTATCTCGTGATACCCTACCACCTGCCAGCAAGCGAGAGCG
>JALHPX010000333.1 GCA_022842225.1 bacterium | reverse complement strand
TCGGCGTCAGCACCAGAAGGTGGCGACCGATGTCACTGAAGAAGTTTTGAAGAGGAAGAGTGAGGAGAAAGAAAAAAATATACGACAGCAGAACCGCTAAAAGGTTGAGGCGCACAACGCACAGCACCAGGAAGGCGAGTGCGAACTGGGGAGTGAGCATCGGGGTCACGGCAAAAAACGCGCCCAGTAAGATTGCAAGGCTGACTTGCAACGGCGAACTCTCCAGCCGAATCAAATCGAACAGAATGAAGATCGGTCTAAGTATTGGCATTTTTTTTAGATGCGAGAAGTTCTTAAAATTATAGAATAGAAGCCGCCGAGTGGATAGGACAGGATTTGACCCGGGGGCCTATGGGTTGCTTCAGATTTCTTCATTTCTTGATCATTTTGAACTCGGTTTTTACGTCGCTAACTTATGCCGATGGCTGGAGTTGGCGGCCTGAGAAGGGCTCCGGGTTGAGGGCGAATCCCGACGTGCGCATCGAAGCGCTGTTTTTCGACGATATTCCTGTCGTTGGAGTGAAGAGGAAGTTCTACCGCGGCGTGCCACTCGGTCGGGCTTTTTCCGAGGACAAGGCTTCGATTGATGTCAGCTCCTTCACCGAAGAGAGTCGAAGAGCGCGGATTAATGAGCTGCAGAAGCGTTGGGAGATCGACCGTTCCATCGGCGTGCAATGGGCGCTTACGCCCGCGCTGGTTTACTCGCGCAAAAAAGATCAGATGATTCCGGCCTGGGAAGCGCGCGCAAGCTCGGACCACGCACAGTATCTTTTCGTCGATTATCTTGATCCGAACGACGGCAAGCTGGTTTGGCGCAAGCCCCTCTATCGTAAAGCAGCAAACGTTTACGCAACGAGTCCCTATAATGATGGCGATAACCAGGCGCCTTTGACTTCTGTAACTCTGCCGGGAATTAGCGGCGCGGCCACTGTGATGAGTACGCAGTACATGGATGTGAAACGGCAGCAGTCGGATGGCTCTAGTGGTTTTGACGGCGTGGCGGTGGATCCTTCGTTTAACTTTTCAGGCGCTGGCGCCTTTCAAACCGGCGCGCCAGATTCCACGTATTACGCCAGCTCTTCTTGCACGGGCGGCGCTACAGCGTGTCCCAATCAGGGATTCAATGCTGTAAACGTTTTTTATCATGTGGAAGGTTATCGAGAGTATGTAGCGAGTTTGCTGACCGATATCGGTGAGGAGATGGATACGTCGGCGGATCCGATATTGGTCTTGGTGAACGCTATTGGTTTTGACGTCGATGGCGACGGACAGACTTCGGATGAAGTGAACAACGCGTTTTTTACCCCCGGCTGTCGATCCGATAGCTACTCCGGCGCTTGCCTGCTCTTTAACCCTCCGGCCCGCAGAGAATATTTGGATTGCGAAGGGCCGCAGGACTTTTATGACCTAGCACGGGAAGCCACAACGGCGGTACATGAGTACCAGCATTACTTAACGGATACGGTAACGGGAATGGAGTCGGGAGTAGATGGGCCCAATGTGGGCGACATTCTGCACGAAGGCTATTCGGATTATTTTGCCGTCTCGCATGTCAGTCGAACTTCGGGAGCAAATCCCACCACCATTTTGCAGTATGGATTTCAAGATTGCCCGCATTACCAGCGCACGATTGGGACATTGAAGACGTACGAAATCGCTTCGGATCGCACTGACCCGCACTATTATGGCTGGACCTGGGCGAGCGGGCTCTATCATCTGCGGCAGCAAATTGGGGTTTCTGTCGTCGATAAAATTGCTCTCAAGAGCTTGTATTACTTGTCAACGGACCCGTCGTTCGTGGATGCGGTAGAGGCGCTGGTGCAGGCGGATAAAGAGTTGAATGGCTCCGCTAACGCATTGGCGATCCGGACTTTGTTCTACGAAACGCTTCACTTTAATGGTGGAGCACCTAACCCGTTTTCTGATTTAGAAAGAGGAATTGTGTCAGTGGGAGTAACCAGCTGTCTCTCTGTGCCGGCGATGTCGGGCGTGGGTGGCGGCGTGGCGACGATGCTGTGTGGGCTGATGTGGCTCGTGGGTTTGATTCTTGGGACAAGGCGGATTTTTCATGACTAGATTTTTATTACTTTGGGTAATGAGCATATTTTTGGCTTTGTCGTCGCAAGCGGCGGCGGAAGAGGCGCTCGGATTCACCAGGGCCTGCAATGTGCTCCAGGACGCGGATCTTAAATCGCGCGTGATGTGTCGCGGAGTTCCTGGCGATTCTATTTTGTCTCTAGAGCGGCATGACAAGGGATTTTACTCCGTTATTATCGATAAAAAATGCTCGGGCTTTGTGACTGATTCGTGTTTGGCACTGCCGCATTTCAAAAAAATTCGCCGCGTTCAGCAGTCGGCAGATAAGGCAAACTACCAGCGGTTTCAGTTTGGTCCCGTCGTGGAAGCTGATTTAATTTTTAGCAATGACACGTCTAACACGGGATTTAACAAAGGCTGGGGAGTGGAGGTGGGTGCAAAGGTAGATATCCCCGTCTGGGATCGATTCCGAATCAGCCCGGTGGTGAAATACGCCTCGTGGAAGATCACGCGCGATTTGACGTCATCGGGAGTGGTGGTCTCGCCCGCAAGCTCGGTCTCCCAATCGCTGACATTTTTGGTCCTTGGCGCTTCGATTGGCTATACGTTTGGTAACTCGTATTCGTCGTCCTCAATGGACCAAGAGGCTCCGGGGAACCGGACATTTTGGATGGAGGCCGGGCTGGAATACTTAAGTCCCCTCTCGGCAACTCAGACGATCACAGGCGGAACGGCCACTGAGTTCACCAACACAGAAAAGCCGCTGCTCCTGACTTTGATGGGCGGCATCGACTGGCCGCTGACTTACAACTTACTCGTCGGCACCCATGTCGGCGGCTTCTATAACGTGGTCGCCAATGAAGGCGCACACCTATTCGGCGGCAGATTCCAAGCGACGCTGACTTACGGGTTTGAGTAGCGGGCAATATTATTCCGCTGACCGAAACCGCCAAACTGCCCCCGAGTGAGCGGTGGCACTTGTAGCAAGCTTCTACCAACGCGAGTCATCCCCTTTACTTTCCCTACTAACCCATGCGGACTTTTAACTGTTGAGAGTTGAGAGTGGAGTGCAGGGAAGTGAAGGGCTGCTCTCTGAACGCGGCGGGGGCTGTGGAGCTTTGGAGGGGGCGGGAGGAGAGGGTGGAGGCGAGAAGGCAGGTGAGTGGTGGTGAGTTGGTGGTCGTGGGTTGGTGGTCGTGGGTTGGTGGTCGTGGGTTGGTGGTGGGTGTGCATGGATCTAAAGACTTACAGAGATGAACACGCGAGGAGATAGAGCGATCCTTGTTCTGTGTCGTTTAGAAGATCGCATCAGTCGAAGCAGTTCCTTGTTCCGGCTGGGTTGGTAGGGATGGATGGAGAATGACTCGCGTTGGTAGAAGCTTGCTATAGGGGCCACCGCTCACTCGGGGGCGGCGGCAGGTTTGTTGGGTCAGAGGAATGATATTGCCCCGTCGGTTAATCGAGTTGTTTGGGGGTGGTTGCTTGGGCGAACGACCGGTTGAGAATGTTTCTTTGATTAGTTGAAATGATATTGCCCCAGCTCTTTTGTTTGTTTCATTGTTTTTATCGACGATAAAAAGTGAAACGCGCTCCCCTTTCTCTCTTGAAATCCTTCCTTTCCGACGATAAATCAGTTGCATGGCTACGCAATTTGCTTTTGAAAATTTGCGGCAGAAGAATTTTTATGGTGGCGAGTCGGTGCGGGGGCGGCGGAAAGTGCGGCGGCCCATTGCTACAAAAAGGCCGATGCATCTTGTTTTCAAATCTTCGAGATCGGAAG
>JALHPX010000332.1 GCA_022842225.1 bacterium | reverse complement strand
AAACTTTTATCCGCCAGGATACTTTCCCAATACGCAGCCGAGATATTGCCGTTTTTGCTCTTTAGTAAAAATGCATCGTCCCTGCGTTGGATCGAGTCCCGGAAAGTATCGCGGGTTTTTTGATCAGAGATTTGGAATTCTAAAAGCTCCTGAAAATTCATCGCAGGCGAAGTGAGCATCAACAGTAAGGGGCGACCGACAAAAAGGTTGGAGTGGTGGAGAATCACGTTGGCCATCACCTGAGCGCCTTCGCTGTGGCCCCAGAGTAACGAAGGTGCCTTTACGCGTAATTCTTTTTCCGCCCATTCGATCGCGTGTGCAGTCGCCCGCGCCACATCATCGCGCGTGTGGCGCGCAAAAACTTCGCGACTCACCGGCTTGGTGGATGAACAATCAATGCCTGGTTTTTCGAGAGTCAGAATGGCGGTGGAATATTTTGCGGCTACGTCGGCAAATTCTTGGGGAATGCTTTTCTGCGCGCAATAAACGCCGGTGCCCATGGCTGCGACGATAAATTGGTTAGCAGCCCTTTCGTTGAAGGTGGTGAGAGCTGCTGTGAAAACCTGCCCACGAATATGAATTGGCTGCGTAAGGATGGTCTCCGACGCTACGGAAGCAAGCGAAAATACGACGGCAAATAGAATGAAGGGAATGCGTTTCAAAGCGAGCTAATTTAGCATTTTCGCGGGCCCGCCCGCTAGGTGCCCAAAAACGGCAGGCAACTTGGCAAACTAAAAGATATAAATACCAGCCACTTATGATCAGGGGGAGCGCTGCGATGGGCTTTCCATGTTCCAGCTTCCGTCCGGTTTACGAGAGAAGGTGAGAATTTTCGGAATCGTCTGCACGTAGCCCATTAGCTCCGATCCGCCGCTGCTTTCTGGGTGAAACGAAATAAAGTCGGGCATCGCCATCGATCCGCTCAGCATTTGAGCTTTCTTTGTACGGCAGGGCCCACACCACTGAGCACCGACATAAAGTTCAGCAGATGTTTTTTCCGGCGGAAGGCTATTGAGCCGATCTAGGAGTGCTGCCTTAGTTCCCTCCGGAATGAGTCTTGAATCAAACTCTTGCTGGTAACCACCTGACTGCGGTTGGCTACTCTTCGCTGTAGCTGCTGCCGCCGGTTGCTTTTGGTTACTTTGCTTGCCGTTGAGCGCGTCTGCCAGCTTGGCGTCGATAGCTAGATTTCCGCCCACCTTAGGGTTCATCACTTCACCCGGAATAATGCGGCACGATCCTCCATCACCGCAGTCGGTGGCTTGCACCCAGGCTTTTGGGTTTTCCATGTAACTAAGTAGACGCGCTTCCGGAGCTGCCTCCGGCAATTCTGCGTGGCCTTCCTCCATGGCACCACCCGAATCCAGGTCCCCCCCAAGGTGAAGTCCGCCCTTACCTTTACCTTTTCCCAAAATACCTGAGGCTCCCGCAAAGCCCGCAACCTTCCGCGGGGCAATTTGATCCAAAGTTTTTCCGTGGTGTACTCGGAGTAACTCAGACGCAACTAATTTTGCAGCGTTGGCTTTTTGCTCGTCTTTGGAATTGGCCACTTTGAGTACTTCAACAAGGATGTTTTGAAAGAGTGTCCGATTCGTTTCTGAGTCCGACATAACGAGTTTATCGGGTGGAATACCCTTGTAGACGATTTGCCCCGATTCCTTATCGCTGGGCACCAGTGGGAACTTTGGAGTGGCTCCGAAACTGTTCCCCTTAAAGGTAAAGCTAACGTTTCCTGCTTTGGCGGCGTTTGGGTTCTTCTCAGACTTCTTAATGATTGCGCCCAAGTCTATTTCTTTTGCGGCCTCCGTCCATTGACTGGCGGCAGGTGGCGCTTTTAGGTCTTCAAAGCTTTCTGCAAAACTGGTTTGGACGCAAAAAGTCAAAACGGCCATCAAAAAGGTCTTCGCCATAAAGTTTTCTCGAGAGTTTTGTGTAGAGAGGCCTTTATTCTACACCGGCGGCGGCCGAGGTCCAAGGCAAGTGGCAGAACTATATGACGCGGGTAATTATACCAGCTACTTGCTTGTGCGAATGGTGTGCTGCTCGTATCTCGAAAACTGCTTTGGTATGAAGATCAGCTTTTCGCTTTCCATTGTTTTTTTGGTGGGTTCGTCAAACTTATCAGTAAGTTCGACATCCGTAATTCGGTATAGACCGGGGTAGTAGGGGTAAAACCCCGTGGGTGGGGAAAACTTCAAGACGGCACTACCGTCCGCCTCCGTTTCAATGGCGGATTGTTCGGTTGTGAACGTGTCGGTTTCCAAGCCCAGCTCGCCTTGACACTTTTTCCGAGCACATGATAGCTACGACACGGCCGTTACAAAAGCTGACTCGAAAACGTTTTCTGAAGTGATACAACTATGGGGCACGAGCCTGTTTTAGTACCCGACATGACGCTCTTCATTCAGCTAGCCATCTTTCTGGCTAGTTACTTTGTCCTGCGTTCACTGCTTTTCCGTCCTTATATAGAGCTGCTGCACGAACGCCGCGAGAAGACTCTCGGCATGAAAGAGCGCGCTCAATCCGACCAAGCCAGCGCTGAAAAACACAAAGCCGAATACGAAGAATTCATGCGGGCAGAACGCAAGAAAATCGCCGAATTCACCGAGGCCGAGCGCCGCAAGATTGGTGACGAAGAAAAGAAAGTCATCGATGCCGCGCGGGCCGCAGCTGCCAAGCAGCAGCAAGCCGTATCGGCCACTCTCTCCGCCGAATACGAAAAAACGCGTGCGGAATTAAAGGGCCGCGTGCCCGAATATGCGAGCCTGCTCGCTTCTAAGATTTTAGGCAAAAAAGTCCAAGTGGGCGCTGCTCCCTCTCGAGCGGGCCGCGCTAAAGAAGAATCGGTCATAGGATAAAAATGGACATCAACGTCATTGCATCTTGTCTGAACTTCGCGGTGGTCCTAGCGATCCTGGGCTATTTCGGTCGCCAACCCGCCAAAGATTTTTTCAAGACCCGGAGCGAAGTGCTTTCTAAATCGGTTCGCGAAGCCGAGGCGATTGCGCAGGCAGCCATCCGCGCTAAGTCCGAGATGGAACAGAAATTAGCGAGCGCTAAATCTGAAATGGTCACTCGCCAGCGTGAAGCCGAAGAATCGATGCAGAAGCTCAAGATGGCCACTTTGTTTAAGGCCTCTCAAGAAGCAGAGCGCATTCACCGCGACAGCCAGTTGCTCCAAGAGGGCGAACAAGTGCGTGCGCGCAAACAGCTTTTAAAGGAACTGGGTGACGACAGCGTCGCGGCAGTTCGTCGGTACCTGTCCACTTCTCTAGAAGATAAGGACAAGGACGCATTAGTAACGGATTACTTGAGCCGGGTGACTTCCGGTCATGCTGGATAACGAGGAGAACGAGTGACTTCTAAAGTCTCCAGACGATACGCCAAAGCGGTCTTTGAACTCGTGAAGAGTGACAAGAACGGCGCTGCCGTGGCCGACGAGCTCGAAGCTTTTGGCCACACGATCGAAGGCAGCCGCGAAGCGCGCATTGTTTTAGTTTTTGGAATGGTGCCGGTGGAAAAGCGCAAGCAAGTCGTCGCAGACTTAGGCGCCAAGATGGGCTTAAGCAAGCTCACTTTGCAGGTCCTGTCCGTACTAACGGATGCGGGCCGCTTGCGGGAATTGACCGGGATTGCCAGCGGCCTGCGTGCCATGCTCTCCAACCAATCCGGCATCACGTTAATGGAAGTAAAAAGCGCCGAGACTCTCGACGACAAAATGAAGACTTCCGTGGAACAAAAGTTTGAAAAAGTTTTGAAAAACAAAGTAGAAGCCCGCTACAGCGTAGACCCAACGTTGCTAGGCGGATTGCACGTATTTGCAGGGGGCCGGACCTTT
>JALHPX010000331.1 GCA_022842225.1 bacterium | reverse complement strand
ATGATAAACATGGTGTTTCCCATTTGGCCTTGGCGAAAGAGAAAAGTCTCCGACGGCAGAGTCTTGATGAACTTTTTTAGCTTGGGGTGTTCCATCGGGTTAGCTTTTTTCATGCGGATTTTCTCCCCAGAACGTTCAGCGGAATATTTTTAGTTTCTTTCAAACAAAAGTCTTTTTGGGTCGCATTCCACTCGTACTCGTTTACGTCGACATGGTGCCGATCGATCTGCAGCACTTGGAAGCCAAGAGGGTCTTTGGGACGAGTGCCTACAAAAACAGTGGTGTCGCTTTCGCGTAAGCCCTTTGGGTGGCGCTCGTCCCAGAGGTGACCGGTCACAAACAAATCTACCTGGCTGCGAAAAACGCGGCCATCCTCGTCATTCGGCTCAAGTTTATCGGGTAAAAATATAGGGCGGTGGCTCACGATTACTTTTACCAATCCTGGCTCCGCGGTCTTCATCAACTCGTGGAGAAAATCTTTTTCGTCGGTACGAAGATTAGGGCGACTCAACGGCATGGTGAGCGCTGTGCGTAGTCCGGCGACAACCATCTCGTTGTCGGCGAAATACGGCGTACGATTTTTACCGAAGAATCGTTCGTAGTTTTCCCAGGGCGCCAGCATGCGTGCCAGAGGATCCCACTTAGGGACGTCGGCGTCCCCCGGCACGACGAGTTGCGGCGAAGGAAGTAAGCTCAAAAAATAGCGCGCTTGCTCAAGTTGATACTCCGACCCCGTCGCCGTCAGATTGCCCGACACGGCGATAAGCGAAGGCTGCAGGCGATCTAGCCACGCCTCTAGTTGCGTTAGTTTCTCTTTAGGGCAGCGGCCAATTCGCAAGTTAGAGAGGTGGACCAAGGTGCGCATGCATTGAATGATACCTTAGTTAGCGGCAACTTTCGAAAGCTCCAGCAGCGACTCATGGCAGTAACGGCGCACCTCGTTGCGAGAAGTGCTTTCGCGACCGCTCCACGGGTGTAGGGCTAATAGTTTCAACACTTCCAAAGAGGAATCGGCGACAAGCAGCATTGATTTGGCGCGCGGGCTGATGGCGCGAAGCGCGCGAGCGGCGGTAACCCGTTCGCGAATCAATTGCTCCAGGGCAGTAAACGCGGCGGAGAGCCGCTCGGGATTGTCTGCAGTGGAAGCCTCTACTCCGACTTCGGCAAACAGGCGATTTAGCGGCTCGGCGTCCCCGTTCTCGACAAACTCACCCAAGGCCATGCCAAACTGAAATGCCGTCGAGTGCGGTGAGCCCGTGTAGGGCGCCACCTGTAGACCGAGCGCTTCCACTTCCTGACGCAAACTCTCTAGCGAATCCTCCAGCTGGCCGAGCCACTCATCACGAAGCTTGTTACGGGTTTCGCGCTCAGTGGTTTCGGTAACGATACTTGCCAGCAAAAGTGCCTTGCGCATTTTCGCGGCTACTTGACGCGCGATCATCGGATCTTCCAAATCCGGGTCGGGCAAAATGCCTTCGCCCGGCTGAAGCTCGGTTTCCCGTTCGTCGCCAAACCGTCGACGGAGGTAGGCTGTTTCTAGAGGCTTCTCGTGTTCGACGGTTTCTTGTTGGCGCTGAATCTCTTCTTCTTCCATTTGCCGCATGAACGCGTTTACTTCATCCGCGCTGCGAGGATCCAGTCGCGTCGGAGTGGCGTCCAAAATGAGCGGCTCGCTGTAGCCTTTTTTCCAGCCGTACAAGCGACCGTGTCGTCCTCGTTGGCGGAAGTAGCGAGAAGTTTCGGTTAGGTGAATGCTGGGACGGACTTCAAATGTCCAGTCGTGCTGCGCAGATTCTATGTCCGTGGTCATCGAATGCAGCATTTCGCCTGCAACGTCGCAGTCCGGACAAAAGTTCTCTTTATCGTCGCGGAAATCCGCAAACGAATGGACGTAATTGCTGTTAAGAAAGCTCGGTCGGACCGACCCCGGCACAAAGCTGTAGTAACCGTGGTTCTTGATGGTTTCATTCAAGTGCCACAGATTTAAATTATTGTTTCCATCTAGAGCGCCAAGGCCGGCAAGCACTTCCCCTCGCATTTTGCCTTCGCTAAAGCGGCTTCGAATTTTGGTTAATTCTTGTGGGGTTATCGGAGGCGCCGGTGGCGGCGCGTCTTTCGTCGCTGGATCGGGGCTGTAATAGACGATATACGAAACATCCGACGAAAAAATAAATGGCACCCAGTCGGGCTTTTTTAGACGAATAAACGAAAATCCTTTGGCGCTTTTCACAATGTCAAATTCGCTCGACGCCAGTTTATATCCATTTCGTCGCACTGTTACCTGGCTGATGAACCGCTCGGGCGCTCTGGGTAGGGCAACGTAAGTGCCACGAATGGGGTGAAAGCTCACTTCAGATTCGATCGCGAGACTGGTGGGGCCAGACGTCGTGGAATATTCCGAAATTTTATCCTCGAGATCTTCGACAACGGGTAGTTCCAACGTGTCCGTTGAGCCCTCGAGGATTTCAAATATCCTTCGGTCTGGGTTGCGCGCGTTTCCCGTTGCCGCTCGCCCTGCAAGTGAATCGTTCTCTAGCGACTCAGGCATCGAACTATAAAAGATATCGGGCCTGGTAAGTCCCAGGCTTTTCACTGTCACCGACAAACCCACGGCTACCGAGGTCGCCGCGGCTGCGAAAATTGTTGCTCTCACTACGCCGCGAGCCGCCGTCTTTACTTTTTGCCATTGGCGTTTCCAATAGACACCCGGATTGAGCGTTCTATCGACGTGGGCATGGTAGAAACGACCCCGGGGTGAGCCAGCGCCTTCACCATGCAGGTACCAATCTAAATCCACCAGCCACTCTAATTTGGGGTCGACCGCCTTTGAAAATTCTCCGCCGATTCGAGAAGGGCCGCCAAATACTTCCGTCTCAAGCTGCGCCAGCCTCTGTGCTTGGAGCTGGCTTGTAGTCCGCAGCAGCCGCTGTAGGCCTGGCTGTTGGGCGGCCGCCAGGAAGTTGGTCTCCAGACTTCTTTGCAGATCGCCCAAGATGGCATATCGGGTGTCGCGAATTTTTTGCAGGTAGGTAGCTTGCCAGTAATTGTTGTCGATTCTGGCGGCCCAGATTGCATTTCGTTGATCGGTTGCAAACTTAACTGCCCACGCGATCCAGTTGCGGTACTTTGCGGCCGGCAATACTGGGAGACCGCCCTGGCGCGGGGTCTCGCTCATGCGCTCGATTTGCTGGTTATAATAGCGCGTAGCTTCGAGTGGCCAACGTTCCCGCGGCAGGTGCAGAGGTAAATTGAGAGGCTTGGGTCTGTCTTGTTCGGTGCGCTCTTGCGGGATGGCTTCGACGGATTCCGTTGGCGAGGACGCCCGCGTTGCTTCGTTGAATTCTTTGAGCAGCTTATTGAAAACAACGGCAAACCGACGGCGGGTAAGTATTTCCGCCTGGGGTGCCGCCCAAGGCGGTGGCCGCGGTTTCTGCCGCGAATAGCGAGCAAGGTGTAGTCGGTAGTTCTTGAGCAGTTCATCGGCGGGGTCGAGACTAAAACCCGCCTCTCGGACTTCGTGCTCTACTTTCGCCATCAAGTTCTTGAAATACTCCTGCCGTTTGGCGCGTCCCATGGCCAGATGCGATTCTAATTCTGGGACGAGCTTTGCTAAGCGCTGACGGGAGTCTTCTCGCAAGGTTTGGAGCCACAGATTCTCGTCGGTTCGCGCGGCAATCACTCGCGGGGTATCGCGGGTGCGAAAGGTGGGCCGGCGGCTAAGGAAGGTTCGCAAGATGGCCGTCTCGGCGGGGGTGAGGTCTTCTTCCGTTTCGCCGTGAGCGCAGGGCAGGGCCAGCAAAAATATGCAGAGCATCCCCCCGATTGCTTGGAAAAAACCCAACGCCACCCCCTGGAATCAACCTCTTCAGTCGAGATCGGAAG
>JALHPX010000330.1 GCA_022842225.1 bacterium | reverse complement strand
CCGAGTGTGAAGGCGGCGTTTGACAGCATCGACTTTATCGTAACTCAAGCGGATGACGGCAAATCCATTGATCTGAAAAAAAACGTGGCCGATCTGAAGCTGAAAGCCGGAGCAGAATTCCGTACGCTGTACCAAATCTACTCCGAGGAAACGAAGTTCAATCCCACGGCAGTGGTGGTGAACCAAACGATCCAAAACCTTAAGAAAGGCAGATCGCTTGCGATGTTTATCGTCGATGTAAATCAGGAGACTAAACGGCTCTCACAGGCCGTTGGTGCGAAGGCGGACTAAATAGTTTTAGAGGGTTTAGTTAGTGACGTAAATCCTCTGACGGTGACCGGCGTATTCGATCCAATCCCTGATATAGTCTCCCAGAATACGGTGCCCGTTCCATTAGCTTGTTATTGTTGATGTTTATGATTCTCGGTCTTTCGTTTTCAATTCCCACCGGCCCTTTGACCGCCGGTGTCTTGCCGACCGCCTTCGTAGGCTAAAAACGACCACGTAGAATATTTGAGAAAGGCGGGGGTGTGAAAAAGTTAGTGGGCGCTGGGACCTACTATCCCTTCGCAACGATGCGCTTCACTGTCTACACTAAGAACGGCGGCGAAGTGGTGTGGCAGGACTTCAATGCCAAGGGTAAGGACACTGTTGGCTCCGACCATGTTCTAGGCATCACAGAGAGCAGCGATGTCGACAAAGGGGTATTGGAAGCCGCCCGGGCAGCTTACCAATCGCTCATTAAGCGGAATCGGGAGAGCTCTTAGCGCGAGTGGAGTCTTTCCACTCTTTCATGGTGATGAGATTGCAGGAATCGAGTTCGGGATCGAAGACTAGCTTTACCTGGCCGCGTTCTAATTGGCTTCGCACTTGAGCGACCATGGTCTCTAGGGAGAATTCGCGATCGCCGTAGTTGGTGCCTTCGTGCAGGATAAACGCTTCGATCAGCGCGCGTAGAGTGTCGGCAGCGACTTCCTGATACGGAATTTCGATTTTCTCATCCATTTTGAAAAGCAAATGGATCCTGATCGCAAAAGCGAATCAGTCCGCGTAAATCGACCAATAATTCTTTGAGATCCAGTGCGCGTTGGGTAGCGGGTGCGACCGGATGGCTTTCCGCGCGGTGACGGCCTGTATGCTTGGCGGGCGGACGCGATACTGCCTCTTCGACTTCCGAGCCAATCCGCTGCCGGCGTTCTTGCAGCAAGATTTCTCTCGCCGCACGAATGCTTAGTTTCTTTTCGTGTAGGAGGTGGCGAATGCGGCAGAGTACTTCGACGTCTTTGCGACGGTACACGCGTTGGCCGCTTTTGGATTTAGTAGGCCGCACCATGGAGAACTCAGTTTCCCAAAATCTCAATACGTGCGGGCCGACATTTAATAGCGCCGCCACTTCCCGAACACGGTAGTAATTCTTCTCTGGCGGCAGTGCGGGCGGCGTATAGGACGACAGCAAAAGCTCGGTGGGCTTGCTGGCATGCGAGGCCGCGTGATCGGAAATCGGCTGGGCCGATTCCGGCTCGCTCGTGTGCGGAAGCACGCTCTCGTTGAGCATGTTTTCCTTCAAGGTGTCGAGCACCGACTCAATCTCAAACTCATGTTGAGTTGAGGGCTCTTTTGAAAGGCTGGCTTCCGCCGGCTTTTTTGCATGCTTATTCTGTGGCTGCTTGTGCTGCATTTGGCCTCTCCAGAGTGAACCAAATCTTAAGCGAATTATATTCGACTAACGCCCAAGCGCCAACTTTTGTGCAAACCGCGTTATTCAGCCCTTTTAGACGCTTCCAGGTAGTCAACCGAGATCTGGAGTAGCTCGCGGTTGTAGAAGTTGTCAGCGGACTGTTTAGTCGTTTCGGACGGCCGTCGAATGCTCTTCACTTCGAGCAAGGGGGCGGCATCCGGAACGGCCAAGCCTTCTTCGTCGTCTTTCGCTTCGGCGGCAGCTTTCTTACGCTTTTCTGCATTGAGCGAAATCGTCTTGTCCGCTTTGCGGGTCTTTGCCTGCTCGATATCTTTCAAGAGTTTGTCAAAATCCGTGGACTTCAGGCGACGCGCTTCCGACAGGGATTTGACCTTGTCTTGAATCTCCGGGGTAACGTTCGTTACCTTGTCGTAGGTGGCGCCTTGGATCGTCGAATTCTTCAAAGCATGATCCAATTCACTCTCACGCGGATAAAGAACGCTCATCATGTTGGGAAGCTTCACGTCGGGCACCACGCCGATTTCCTGGGTGCTCGCTCCGTTGACGCGGTAAAACTCCTGAATAGTGAGCTTCAGCGCACCTTGAGGATCTCCACCCAACATGGCTCCTAGCAAGCCATTACCTGGCGGGATAACGGGCATCACGTTTTGGACGGTGCCTTTTCCGAAGCTGTCACCGCCGACGACAAGTGCCCGGCCGTAATCCTGCAGGGCTCCTGCGACGATTTCCGAGGCGCTCGCACTGGCTTGGTTAATGAGAACGACAAGGGGACCAGAGTAAACGACACCGGCATCTCCATCGCCAAGGACCTTAATGCCCTTGCCGTCTTTGACCTGAACCACCGGACCTTGGTCAATAAATAGACCCGTGATGCCAATCGCATCCGTTAGCGCTCCGCCGCCGTTGTTTCGGAGGTCGAGCACCAAGAGATCGATGCCTTCAAAATCCTTTGATTCAATCAACTTCTGAACGTCGCTGGTGGAGTTCATGCAGTTTTCGGGTTCTTCTTGGCAGCCTTGAAAATCGCGATAGAAGGCAGGCAGGTAAATCTGACCAACTTTGTATTTGGTCGAAGAAGATTCGGATGTGACTTCCTTTACTTCGCCCCCCGCTTTATCGGAATCGATCTTGATCTCAGCGCGTGTCAGAGCGAGGTCCTTCGCAGGGGCTGCAGAGTCCGTGCCGCTTAGAACGCGCACCATTACTTGGGTGCCGATGTCACCGCGAATCAGTTTCACTTTCTTATTCAACGGCAAAGAGCCGAATTCTGGCCCGTCGACCATGCTTTCGATTTTGCCGTCGGTAGCGACGCCCGCGATCTTGTCGCCCTTCTTGATCGTGCCATCGAGTGCGGCTGGACCGCCTGCAACGAGTTCCTCGACAATGACGTGGCCTTCGGCGTCCTCTCTTAGCGAGGCACCGATGCCAGCTAATTTGAGCGCCATATCGATTTCAAATTCCTTCAGCGAATCGGGCGACATGTAGTCGGAATGGGGATCAAAGGCGTGGGTAAGCGCGTCGAGGTATTCCTCCATTGCATCCATTTCCGAGCGAGCGATGATTTGGCTCGTTGAGCGCGCCTTCGCGTTAATCAGCTTCTTCTTGGCGTCCTCCAGGGACAGCTTCGAATCAATCAGCTGCATCGTCAGCAATGTCGCCTTAGTATCTAAGCGCACCCGCTCCGCGAGTTCTTCGGGCGTGTTGGTGTAGCTACGCGCATCGTAGTCTAGGGACAGCGTTTCGTCGGCGGTAAAGTCAGTGATCTTTGGAATGATGGTTTCTTCGACGAGCTTATCGTGCTCCTTCAAGCGAGTGAGGTAGCGCGCGTGAACCAGTTCGAGAAACTTCAGAGAACCTACGCGAATCTCGTCGTCTAACTCGGTTTTGAAGGCTTCAAACTCGGTGACATCGGCTTGGGTAAAATAGGATTTTTTGGGATCGAGCTGCTTCAAATAGAGCTTGAATGTTCGCTCGGAAATTTTGTCGTCGATCAGAGTTTTATTCAGACTCCTGCGCTGGAGCAGGCTGGCTGCCTGCTTAGTCGCACTTTTAAGTTCTTTGTTGGTGGCGATGTCCGCAACCGATTGAGTGGAGAGAAAGGCGACTGCTACGAACGAAACAAAAGAATACTTCACTAAACCCCCTTAGATAAACCCTATGAATCTCGGATATATTGCGACGAGTTAGTCA
>JALHPX010000329.1 GCA_022842225.1 bacterium | reverse complement strand
TCCACAAGGGCAGTTCATCTAACGGTCTCCTTCGAAAATCCAATATCACATTGGATCAATAATGATCCATCGCTCGGCCCACGGATCGTAAAGCAGGTTTTCTTCCATTGGATTAAACCAAGCTGGCTGGGTCTGCCAATCAATCATCGGCGAATAGCGCGATTTCAGGTCGGACTGGTGGAGAAAGGAAAAATAGTTGAACGCCAAGAACTGATCGGCCGTTAGAATGCCCGCATCGTACAGTTTGCGAACGCCCTTTTGAACGTAGCCCCTAGCGAATTTCAATGCGAGCGTCTGCTGTTCGGGATCTGCACCCAACACGTCGATAATCGGTGCTCCCATTTGGGACAGTTCGATGTGCATTTTCAAAACGACTCTATAATCGGCACCCCAACCTGAGAAAAGGCCGCCGGACGGATGAAAAACCTTGAGAGCGATCTCCGTAGAACCTTGCTCCACGAGGTAAACACTCCCCTGCCTTTGACGGCCCAAAATAGCGACAACTTCGTATTCCCGAGCTTGAAAGAGAACAGGCGGTACATTTGGTTTTTCCGCCAGGTAGATCGACTCTCGCCAATGCCTTTGCAGAATCGGATTAGCTGAGCGCAAGATAGCTGCGAGGTGTTCTTCCCAATCGCCCCAATTTTCTCGGTTTTGAGGATAGAAATCGTAAAAGCTGCGAGCGACCTCCAAATGAAAGCGGGGAGCAAGGTGGGCAACTCTCAGATGCTTTTGGCATCCGATCGTATGCGTGGCCCAACTTGTCCCCGCCCCTAAAAACAGAATAAATAGGACGGTTTTTTTCACAAACAATCTGGCTTAGGTGCGCTTGATGATGTGGTAACCGAACTGGGTTTGCACCGGCTTGGAGACTTCGCCTGGCTTTAGGGCAAAAGCGGCTTGTTCGAAAGAAGCAACCATTTGGCCTTTGCCAAAACTTCCCAGGTCGCCACCTTCTTCGCCCGACGGGCATTTGGAATAGGCTTTTGCGAGTGATTCGAAGGAGTTTCCTTCGGACAATTTCTTCAAGATATCTTCGGCTTCGTATTCTTTTTCGACGAGAATATGGCTAGCGGTAATGGTGCTCATAGCGTTCCTTTCAGATAATGGAACGCGACTGTAGAGGGGCCCCACCGCGAGATCAAGCCGGAAATTTACCGAGGAAAGAACAGATGGCACAACGCAATAAAGAAGGCGGAATTCCTCTGCTATAATTAGGGTTTCCTCCATCACCGAGAACCACCCCCATTATGAATCAATCGGCGCGTATTTTACCGTTGGACGGTTTGCGAGCTATTGCCATCGCTCTAGTGGTTCTCAACCACTACTTTATTCATCTGACCTTCAGAGGCAGTGAGTTTATGAGACCGATTTTTCGCCTGGGCTGGACTGGCGTAGATCTGTTCTTTGTTCTTTCCGGATTTCTGGTGGGAGGGATTCTCTTACAGAATAAGTCGGCGACAAACCTACTGCCGGTTTTCTTTGCACGACGTGCGCTACGAATCTTAGTGCCCTACTTCTTGTTCTTGATGGCCGCGATTGTTACCACCTACTGTTTTCACATTCCGTTTGCGGCTTATCGTTGGATCCCCTTTGCCCTGCAGCTCCAACCGCTCTATTTCGCCGTCACCAACGATTTCCCGATTCTCTATCTGAGCCCGTTGTGGACATTGGGACTTGAAGAATGCTTCTACGTTCTGCTTCCAATCGCCTTACTCACGGCCAACGAAAAAACGATCATCCGCTTCTGCAAAGTGGGAATTTTTGCTTTTCCACTGCTTCGCTTAGCTCTCTATTCCTACAGTACGAAATTTTACAGTCTCTGCATGGTGATGCGGCCCGAGGGACTCTTGATGGGTCTGTTGCTCGCAAACGAATGGCGCAATCTGGAGACCCGCCGGCGACTCGCGGAGCAAAAAAACAAGCTGATTGGTATGTGGTTCGTTACAGGCGTGTTTTCGATTGTAACGTGTAACAACCAAGACTACTTCCCCACTCACTATACAACCGCGGTTCTCTACACGTTCACCGCCTGCTTCTACTGCACCTCGGTGATACTAGTCTTACTTGCCAATCCACGGGCGCTTATCACGCGTTTTTTATCGTCGGAACCCATGCGCTACATCGGTCAGATTTCTTACATGATCTATCTCTTGCACATGCTGGTGTATTTTTGGGTTACGGAGCTTACCGGCGACTACTCGGTGCCCGGAGGGATCAAGTGTGGCCTCATCACCATTGGACTCTCGGCTCTGTCGTGGAGCTGGATGGAAAAAAAGTTAGTAAAGTACGGCCATACTTTTCAATACCTCACTCAAAACTCACTCCAATCGAAACAAGTCACAGCGTCGCCGCTAAACGGCTCGCCTGATCAATTGCGCGCTTTGCATCGAGCTCCTTAGCAACGTCCGCGCCCCCCACCAGATGCACGGATAGACCCATTGCCTGGAGAGGTTCATACAGCTCCCGCAAAGGCTCTTGCCCCGTACATAGAATAATGTTGTCGGCTTCGAGATAAGCAGGATTGCCGCGCTTTTCTCCACGAGAAATATGGATGCCGCCCGCGTCGATACGTTCGTAATTACATCCGGCGATCATCGTGACATTTTTCTGCTTGAGCGCGGCCCGGTGGATCCAGCCCGTGGTCTTGCCCAATCCCCTGCCAACAGCCGTGGCCTTGCGTTGCAAGAGCGTCACTTTACGTGCCGGCGGGGGTGGCTGCCCCTTCACCACTCCGCCTCGGGTGCTAGCCGGATCCGCTACTCCCCATTGTTTATTCCAAAGCGCTGGGTCGAGCGAAGCAGAATGCCCCTCATCAACGAGAAACTCGCTGACATCAAAGCCAATCCCGCCAGCGCCAATGACGACCACGTGCTTGCCAACCGGTTTGCGGTGCAAGAGCACGTCGACGTATGACAGCACATGCGGGAGCTCTTGCCCCTCAATGCGCGGAGCGCGAGGTACGACTCCAGTAGCCAGCACGATATCGTCGTACTTCCCTAGGGCCAACTCCTGTGGACTGACTCGGCGATTTAAATGGAGCTGGACGCCGGTAAGTTCAATTTTTTTGCGGAAGTATCGGAGCGTTTCAACGAATTCTTCTTTGCCAGGAATGACCTTGGCCATATTGAACTGGCCGCCAATCTCCTTGCTGCTTTCGAATAAATCCACCTTGTGTCCGCGTTCGGCCAGCACTGTCGCTGCTGCTAAGCCCGCAGGTCCCGCCCCCACGACGGCAATACGTTTTGGCGTCGCAACGTCGACATAACGCAATTCGGTCTCGTGGCAGGCGCGCGGATTTACCAAACACGACGCCAGCTTCTGACTGAAAACATGGTCCAAGCACGCTTGGTTGCAAGCGATGCAGGTATTTATTTCTTCTGCCCTGCCCGTCGCCGCTTTGGTGACAAAATCCGGATCGGCCAAGAGAGGTCTCGCCATCGACACCATATCCGCGTCACCGCTAGCGAGAATTTTCTCTGCCACTTCGGGGACGTTTATTCGATTCGAAGTGATGAGAGGGATATTTACTTCACCCTTTAACTTCCGTGTCACCCAGCTAAAGGCCCCACGAGGAACCGAGGTTGCAATCGTCGGTATGCGGGCCTCGTGCCAGCCAATTCCTGTGTTGAGGATCGTGGCGCCGGCTTTCTCAACCGCCTTGGCCAATTGCACCACTTCCTCCCAGGTTTGACCCGCCGGAATCAAATCCAGCATCGAGAGACGATAAATAATTATAAAATCTCGGCCGACGGCCTCCCGCGAGCGCCGAACGATTTCCACCGGCAGCCGCATGCGGTTTTCAAAACTGCCACCCCACTTATCTGTGCGGCGATTGGTGTGCGTGACCAGAAACTCGTTAATAAAGTAGCCTTCCGAGCCCATGATCTCGACGCCATCATAACCAGCCAGATTGGCCAACTTCGCCGCGCGCACGAAGC
>JALHPX010000328.1 GCA_022842225.1 bacterium | reverse complement strand
CGCCCTCTCCCACTTCCTGGGCGATTTCCTCGGTATTTTCCCAAACGCGCGTATCCACGGAACCTGTGCGATCCCGCAGCATCATAGCCAGATAGGGGCGTCCGTTCTTGTTCATTAGTACGTTTTTGCTCTGAACGAGAAAAGTGGTTCGGACCATGTCTTTGGGACGGAGATCGGAAACAAAAAACTCTTTCGTAAGAAGGGCCTCCGGAAAGGCGGCTAAGTCGGTATCTGGCATGGTCGCAAAGCTGTACCCGCGGCTGTGTATCGTGTCAAACCCCTTGAACCGCAAGGATTTTGGCTATAGAAACAGGCGAGTTCGAGGAGAAGAAATGAAAAAAATCCGCGTAGGTATTAACGGTTTTGGACGTATTGGCCGCATGTCGGCCCGATTGCTTTGGGAAGACGATCGCTTTGAATTAGCGGCGATCAACGATCTGACTCCTCTGGATCAAAACGCTCATCTTTTGAAGTACGACTCAGTCCATGGGCCTTGGGACAAAAGCGTCTCCGTTGATGGCGACAGCATTAAGATCGACACTCAGCGCATAAAAGTTTTCGCTCAAAAAGATCCTGCCGAAATTTCGTGGAAAGATGCCGGCGTGGATATCGTGCTCGAGTGCACCGGTATTTTTATTGATCAAGTTGGCGCAAGTAAGCACCTAAAGGGCGGCGCCAAAAAAGTGGTGATCTCGGCTCCTACCAAGGACACCGATGATAAAGTGCGCACTTTCGTCTACGGCATCAACCACACGACCTACGATTCTGATAGCCACCACATCGTCTCGAACGCTTCTTGCACGACCAATTGCTTGGCGCCCATTGTGAAAGTGCTCCACGACAAATTTAAGGTCCAACGCGGTCTGATGACGACGATTCACTCCTACACCAACGATCAACGCATTTTGGATGTCGGCCATAAAGACATGCGCCGCGCTCGCGCAGCCGCTTTGAACATGATTCCAACTTCCACTGGTGCTGCAAAAGCCGTAACGTTGGTGATCCCTGAATTAAAGGGCAAGCTCACAGGAACCTCCGTTCGCGTCCCAACTCCTAACGTTTCTCTCGTCGATTTCGTCGCCGATCTCGGTGAGCCAGTAACAGTAGAAAAAGTGAACGAAGCTTTTGCCAATGCCGCAAAAGAAGGCCCGCTCAAAGGCATTTTAAACGTTGTTAAAGAGGAATTGGTTTCCTCTGACTTTAACGGCAATACCTATTCCTCGTCGGTCGATCTGCCATGCACCATGGTTGTCGACGGTACGATGGTAAAAGTTTTGGCTTGGTACGATAACGAAACTGGTTTTACTCGTCGGATGCTCGACTTGACCGCTTTTATCGGCTCGAAGCTTTAATCGGAGTCGTTCATGGCGCGTTACACGCAATTGCAGAATATGAGTCTTCGTGGTCGCCGCGTTTTTGTGCGCGTCGATTTTAATGTGCCGTTGAAGAAAAACGGGGATCATTACGAAGTGGTCGACGAAACGCGCATTCTAGGCGCGCTTCCAACCATTCAGTACATCACCGAAGCAGGTGGTCGCTGCATTTTAGCGTCGCACCTAGGCCGCCCCAAAGGCGGACCCGAAGCCAAATACAGTTTAGAGCCCGTCGCTAAAGTCCTCAGCCAGAAATTAGGCCAAGACGTGATTCTCACCGATAGCTGCATCGGGGATGGTGCACGTGGGCTCTCGAGGCAGATGCGCGATGGCGATGTGCTGCTTTTGGAGAATCTGCGCTTTGAGCCGGGGGAAGAATCGAATGCTTCTGAGCTTTGCCAAAAGCTACAAGAGCTGTGCGATTGCTACGTCAGCGACGCGTTTGGTACTTTGCACCGCGCGCATGCTTCGACTCACGGCCTTGCGAAGTTGTTTGAATTTAAAGATCGCGGCATGGGCCTGTTGGTGCAAAAAGAACTCGCCTATCTGGAGCCACTCAAAGATCGCCCCCAGAAGCCTTTTGTTCTGGTGATGGGCGGAGCGAAAGTTTCCGACAAGATCGGCATTCTCGAGCACTTCCTCGACAAAGTTAGTACCGTCATTATCGGCGGTGCAATGGCCTATGCTTTCTTACGCGCCAAGGGCTACGAAGTCGGCAAGAGCTTTTGCCAGGATGAGCAAGTGAATCTGGCAGCCCGGCTTTTGAAATCGGCTGCAGCTCGTGACATTCAGATGGTTTTGCCAGTGGATCATGTTGTGGCTTCAAGCATGGACGACGAAGCCGGCGCGCAGGTCACCGAGAGCGAGAGTGTTCCCGACGATAAAATGGCACTCGATATCGGCCCTCGCACGGTAGAGAAATACGCAGCTGCCTTAGAAGGCGCCGAGACGATTTTCTGGAATGGCCCCATGGGCGTGTTCGAAAAGCCGGCCTTTGCCAAGGGCACTTTTGAAATGGCTCGGCACATCGCGCAGTCCAAAGCCAAGAAGTTGGCTGGGGGCGGAGACGTCGCGGCGGCCATTGCCGCTTCTGGTCGCGAAGAAGAGTTTGATTTCATCAGCACGGGCGGCGGCGCTACCTTGGAATACCTTGAAGGTAAGCCTTTGCCGGGTCTAAGGATCTTAGACCAAGACAATCGATTGGGAATTTAATGCGGACTCCTCTTATTGCAGCCAACTGGAAAATGAATTTAGGCGCTGCCGATGCGCAAAAATTCATTTCCGCCTTTGTTCCCAAAGTGGAGGGCATTCGCGGCGTGCAGGTTTTGCTGGCTCCCCAGGCGCCGCTGCTTCCTCAGTTGGTGAGCGCTGTGAAATCGACGCCGATTCAGGTCGCAGCCCAAAATTGCGGTGCAGATAAATCAGGTGCTTATACGGGTGATGTCAGCCCCGTGCTTTTGCATGAGTTGGGGGTGAAGTGGGTCATTCTTGGCCACTCTGAGCGCCGCCATGTTTTTGGGGAAACCGATTCGCTCATCCAAGCGCGCCTCAAAGCGGCGCTGAAAGAGACTCTCAGCGCCATTCTTTGCGTCGGTGAAACGCTGGAAGAGCGCAAAAAGGGCGAGACTTTAAAGGTCGTCGCTCGCCAGCTCGGTGCGTTGCAATCGGGCACTTGGGTGGAAGGTTACGATTTTAAGAATTTTGCCGTGGCTTACGAGCCCGTCTGGGCTATTGGAACGGGTGAGACCGCAACGCCCGCGCAAGCTCAGGAAGTCCACCATTTCATTCGGGGATGGTTGACGGAGAATGTTGGCGAGGGCGAAGCCCAGGTCATACGGATTCAGTATGGCGGCAGCGTGAAGCCCGACAGTGCGGAAGCTTTGATGTCGGAAAAAGACGTGGACGGCCTTTTAGTAGGATCTGCGAGTCTCAAGCCCGAGGTATTTGCCGAAATCGTCCAGAATGCGGTAAAGTCCGGCTCGGATTGGAAGAACGATAAGGACCGCTTTAAGTAAGGAACGACAGTGACACTGATTATTATCCTTCACGTAGTGATTTCCGTTTTCTTGGTGGGCGTAATTTTGCTCCAGCCGGGAAAATCGGATAGCGGCATCGGCTTCGGCAGCACCAGCCAAAGTATCTTCGGCAGCCGCGGCGCCGGAAACATCCTGACCCGCATCACCGCGATTGCAGCTTTCATTTTCTTGAACACAAGCTTTTTCCTAGCCCGCGAGCGTATGCAAGAAACGGGCGGCTCGGTCATCTCGGCTCCAGCGGCCCCTGCAGAAGCAGCGCCCACGGATTCGAAACCAACGGCCACGAACGAAGTCCCCGCAACGGCCCCGGCGGCAAACGTCCCACCAAAGCCACCTGCGGAGGCTCCGAAAAAGTAGTTTGCTAGGAAGTTTGTTATAGATAGTTTCCCGAATCCAGTGCGACTACCAACGGTACTGGGAAGTTTGAGTAGGGATAATGCGGTCGTGGTGGAATTGGTAGACACGCATGTTTGAGGTGCATGTGCCGAAAGGTGTGAGGGTTCGAGTCCCTCCGACCGCACCAAGTTTTAAAACCAAAACAAACCCCC
>JALHPX010000327.1 GCA_022842225.1 bacterium | reverse complement strand
ATCGACCGTGTTCGGGAGATGCTTCTTGCGCTCACTCCACAGGGCTTCTTCGCTCTCCAACTTCTGAACCCGCAGAGAAAGATCACGTTCTTCCGTCGATAAACTCGAAATCAGCCGCTCTTTGTCGATTCGCTGGATTTCTACTTCGGTGATCTTGGCGTCCCACTCAGCTAACCGGGCTTCAGCTTCCGATCGCGCGTTGATTATCTCGTCGTAACGAGTCTGTAGCTCGCCTGCTCTGCGTACGAGATCAAAAAGTTTGCGGCCGCTTAAGAAAAGATCGATTTCTTCCAGCTCGCTCTTTAACTCACGGAATTTCTTCGCGCGCGCCGCCTGAACCTTTAAGCTACGCAGCTGCTTCTCTAATTCGGCGATAATGTCGTGGATCCGCAGCATATTGGCCTGCGTCTGCTCGAGTTTTCGCTCGGCTTCGCGGCGCTTTACTTTGTACTTGGTGATGCCTGCGACTTCTTCGAACAAGCCCCGGCGCTCTTCGGGCTTTACGTTGATCATCCGGTCGATCTGACCCTGCTCGATGATCGAATACGCCCGGCGACCTACGCCGGTATCCATAAAGAGCTCGTGAATGTCTTTGAGGCGACAGGGAACCTTGTTGATCAAAAATTCAGCTTCGCCATCACGAAATAGGCGACGAGTAATGGAGATCTCGTCCCCGCGATCAAAAGCGGCAAAAGCAGGAGAAAGCGCAACGCCTCTGCGATCCAAAACCAAGCTCACTTCCGCCATGGAGGTAGGCGCTTTGGTGTCCGAACCATTGAAGATGACGTCGGTCATCGATTCGCCGCGTAAATGTTTGGGGCTTTGCTCGCCCATCACCCAGAGGATGGCGTCGACGATATTGCTCTTACCGCAGCCGTTGGGTCCAACAACGCCCGTGATGCCGGGTTCGAAATTCAAGATGGTACGGTCCAAGAAAGACTTGAACCCTTGGAGCTCTAATCTCTTTAAGCGCATGCTCTGCCGGTATTTTCCTGCTCGTTAATGGATTGCTAGTTTAACTGTTGGAGCTAGCTTTTCAGCGCCGCCTGAGCTGCCGCGAGCCGGGCGACCGGAACGCGGAAAGGCGAACAGCTAACGTAATTTAAACCGAGCCGGTGGCAGAATTCAATGGTAGCAGTGTCACCACCCTGCTCCCCGCAAATGCCTAATTTCAAATCGGAATTTCCTTTTTTACCACGCTCCGCGGCAAGCTTCATCAGCTCTCCCACACCCTCCTGATCGACGGATACGAAAGGGTCTTTGGCAAAGATGCCTTTATCCACGTAACTTGGCAGGAAAGAACCTGCGTCGTCGCGCGAAAGGCCTAAAGTCATCTGCGTCAGGTCGTTGGTGCCGAAAGAAAAGAAATCCGCAATTTCGGCGATCTTATCGGCAACGATCGCGGCCCTGGGAATTTCGATCATCGTGCCGACTTTGTACTTCACGGGCGTTTGGTACTTCTCGCAAACGTCCTTGCAGACCTTCTCGATATTGGCTTTGAGCATACGGAACTCTTCGACCGTAACCACAAAGGGCACCATGATCTCAGGCTCTATCTCAAATCCATTCATACGAGTGAGTTCGCAGGCGGCTTCCATGATGGCGCGCGTCTGCATCTCATAAATCTCAGGGTACGAGATACCCAAGCGGCAGCCGCGATGGCCCAGCATGGGATTAAATTCGTGCAGACTCTTTACCTTTTCCATCAAGCTATCGACGGAAACTTTGAGAATCGAAGCCACGCCTTCGGCTTCCGACTTGGTCTTTGGCAAGAACTCATGCAGCGGCGGATCTAAGAGACGGATCGTAACCGGCAGCCCCTTCATCTCGCGGAAGATGCCGATGAAATCTTCCTTTTGCATTGGGAAAAGCTTAGCCAGCGCGGTTTCGCGCTCGTTCTTATGGTTCGCTAAGATCATCTCGCGGACGACGTTGATGCGTGTGTCTTCAAAGAACATGTGCTCGGTGCGACAGAGCCCGACTCCTTCGGCGCCAAATCCGCGGGCGACCTTGGCGTCATTGGGAGTATCGGCATTCGCGCGCACTCCCAGCGTGCGGCGCTTGTCGACCCACGACATGAACTTGGAGAAATAGACGTCTAACTGGCTATTAATCGTCGGAACGCGGCCGACGATTACTTCGCCCGTGCTGCCATCGATAGTGAGAAAGTCACCGCGCTTTACGGTGCGCTCTCCGACGGTAAATTGCTGTTTGGAATAGTCGATATTGATAGCGCCGCAACCTGCAACGCAGGGCTTACCCATGCCACGCGCGACAACCGCCGCGTGAGAGGTCATTCCGCCAAGGGCGGTGAGAATGCCTTCGGCCGCATCCATGCCGCCGATGTCTTCTGGAGAAGTCTCGTGGCGCACCAAGAGCGCAGGCTTTTTATTCTTGCGCAAAACTTCAGCTTCTTCCGACGAGAAAACGACTTCACCGCAAGCCGCTCCAGGCGATGCCGGCAAGCCTTTGGCAATGACGGTCTTATTCGCGCGCGGATCCAGGCGTGGGTGGAGCAACTGCTCAACTTGCTCGGGGGTGACGCGCAATACGGCTTCTTCTTCGCCAATCAAACCTTCTTCGACCATCTCCACGGCCGTGCGGACGGCTGCGGATGCCGTGCGCTTACCGGTGCGCGTTTGCAAAATAAAGAGGCGACCCTTTTCGATCGTAAACTCGATATCCTGCATGTCGCGGAAAGTTTTTTCCAAAAACTGATACGTCTTTACGAGTTCCGCGTAGTTCTTGGGGAAAAGCTCTTCTAATGTCTTTAAACCCGAGCCAGCAGCGGATGTCAGATTGATCGGCATCGGCGTGCGGATACCCGCGACGACATCTTCGCCTTGTGCATTGGGCAGGAACTCTCCGAAAAAGCGATTCTCACCGGTAGAAGGATCACGCGTAAATGCAACGCCCGTGGCGCTGTCGTCGCCCATATTGCCGAACACCATCGACTGTACGTTTACAGCCGTGCCCCAATCGTCGGGCAGGCGGTGAATACGACGATAACTGACCGCGCGGCTAGCCATCCAGGATCCAAACACGGCGCCAATCGATCCCCACAACTGCTCGGTAGGATCCATTGGGAAGGGTTTGCCGGTTTCTTCTAAAACCACCGATTTGTATTTTTTTACCAGCGCCTGGAGTTCTTCGAGATTTAACTCTGAATCGGCCATCACATTGCGAATGCGCCGCGAGTGCTCAAGTAGCGATTCAAAACGAAAGCTGCCCACCCCCAGCACGACATCCGAATACATCTGGATAAACCGACGGTAGGCATCGTAAGCAAAGCGCGCATTTCCTGTTTGCTCTGCCAACCCCTGCACGGTCTCGTCGTTCAACCCCAGATTTAGAACTGTATCCATCATGCCGGGCATGCTGGCGCGAGCGCCGGAGCGTACGGAAACCAGAAGCGGATTGCGTGCGTCGCCAAACTTCTTGCCGAGGGATTTCTCCACCCGGGCCAGGGAGTCCTTCACTTGCAGCGCCAAGTCCTTAGGGTATTGGCTTTCGTTTTTGTAGAAGTAAGTGCAGACTTCAGTGGAAATCGTGAATCCAGCGGGAACGTTTAATCCCAGATGGGTCATCTCGTGGAGGTTAGCGCCTTTTCCTCCCAGGAGATCTTTCATCCCCTTGGAACCCTCTGCTTTTCCGTCTCCAAAAAAGTAGACGTACTTTGAACTCATGGCTTTGCCCCTTCTAATGCTTTGGCAAGGTAAGACTCAATCGACGACAGCGCGACGCGCTCCTGAGTCATGCTGTCGCGGTGACGAACAGTGACCGCTTGATCTTTGGCAGTATCGCCATCGATCGTCATGCAGAACGGAGTGCCGGCTTCGTCCATTCGACGATAGCGCCGTCCAATGGCGCCTTTATCGTCGTAGAAAATGTTCCAGCGCAGTTGCAGCTCTTTGCAGAGTTTTTCCGCAGTTTCGGGCATGCCCTCTTTATTAACCAGGGGCAATACC
>JALHPX010000326.1 GCA_022842225.1 bacterium | reverse complement strand
GCGTGATCTCGCTGCCCTTGATGCCCGCTACGAGGCAGAATCCCAACTCCGCGAGTTAGAGGGCAAACCTCCCCACCCTCGCCCCGATATTCTGCGCCAGGCGCTGACCACCGGGTTGCCCGATTGCTGCGGCATTGCCGTGGGTCTCGACCGAGTCTTTGCCGCAATCCAGGGGCAGCGGTCTCTAGAAGGCTAAATCAGCTCTTTTCTGCTATAAATACAGGCGCTTTTGCTTCACCGCGGGGGTGGCGGGGCTGCTTTGACTTCTGTTTTTTAACGCCCATATTACCCTCCAGAAACGAACAGACACGCGAGAGAAACAGCCATGAACCTCAATCAATTTACGGTAAAAGCCCAGGAAGCTGTCGTCGACGCACAGGCTTTGGCGCTAAAAAAAATGAATCAGAGTGTAGAGCCAGAACACCTGGCCGTCGCCCTTTTGAGTCAAAAAGACAGCGTCGTGACCCAGGCCTTGGACAAGATTAAGCCAGGCACCGCCAAATCGCTTCTCGCAACTTTTGAGAACCTAGTCGGCAAAAAGCCGCAGGTTCAGGGCGACGCCCAACCCTATCTCTCTAGCAGCCTAAATCGGATGCTGGTCTTCTCTGAGGAAGAATCCAAAGCATTGCGCGACGATTTCATTAGTACCGAGCACCTTTTCCTCTCTTACTTTCGAGTAAAAGAGGGCGCAATCGCGGAGACGCTGCAAAAGGCGGGCGTCACGCGCAATGCTTTTTTAGATGCACTGAAAAACGTGCGAGGGAATCAACGAGTGACCGACCAAACCCCCGAAGACAAATACGCAGCGTTAGAAAAATATACCCGCGATCTCACGGCAGCTGCCGCCAACGGCAGGCTCGATCCGGTGATTGGCCGCGATGCCGAAATCAGGCGGACGATTCAAGTGCTCTCTCGTCGGACCAAGAACAACCCCGTGCTCATCGGCGAGCCGGGAGTCGGAAAGACGGCCATCGCGGAAGGCCTTGCGCAACGCATGGTGAGCGGGGACGTGCCCGAGAGCCTAAAGGGTAAGAAACTCTTGGTCTTGGACCTAGGAGCGCTCGTTGCCGGTGCGAAGTTTCGGGGCGAATTCGAAGAACGTCTAAAATCTGTTCTAAAAGAAGTCACAGCCTCCCAGGGTTCGATCGTCTTATTCATTGATGAATTGCACACCGTCGTCGGAGCAGGCAAAGCCGAGGGCAGCCTGGATGCATCAAACATGCTAAAACCCGCGTTGGCTCGAGGGGAACTGCGTTGCATTGGCGCGACGACTCTCGACGAATACCGCCTCCATATCGAAAAAGATTCTGCCCTAGAGCGGCGGTTTCAGCCCGTGTTTGTCGGCGAGCCATCGGTTGAAGACACAATTGGCATTTTGCGAGGGCTCAAGGAACGCTACGAAGTGCACCACGGCATTAAGATCACCGAAGGCGCGCTGGAGGCTGCCGCCAAATTAAGTAATCGCTACATCACCAATCGCCAGCTGCCGGATAAGGCTATCGATTTAATCGACGAAGCGTCGTCGAAACTGCGCATGGAAATCGACAGCATGCCTACAGAAATCGACGAGGTAGAACGCCGCCTGCGCCAATTGGGCATCGAACTCGAAGCGCTAAAAAAGGAAAACACTCCCGCCGGGCAGAAACGCCGCACGGAAGTAGAAGCCGCAATGACGGATCTGAAATCTAAGTCAGATACGATGCGCGCGCATTGGAGCAAAGAGAAGACGCTGATTACGAAGATTTCGCAGCTAAAAGAGAACGTCGAGCAAACCAGAATCGAAGCCGAGCGCGCGGAACGCGCGGGTGATTTAGGCAAAGCCGCTGAATTGAAGTACGGCAAATTAGGAGAGCTGGAAAAAGAGATCACTCGCGCCACTTCTGAATTCGCAACGCTCACAAAAGAAAAGCGCATGCTCAAGGAAGTTGTCGACGAAGAGGACATCGCAGAAGTCGTCGCCAAGTGGACCGGTATCCCCGTTGCCAAAATGTTGGAATCGGAAAAACAAAAGCTTGTTCACATGGAAGAGAAGCTCCAAGGCCGCGTCATTGGCCAGAGCGCGGCGATCCGATCGATTAGCAATGCCGTGCGCCGCAGCCAGGCAGGGCTCTCCGATCCGAATCGTCCCATTGGCGGATTCTTGTTCCTGGGCCCCACCGGCGTGGGGAAGACGGAAACCGCTAAGGCATTGGCAGAGTTTTTATTTGATGATCAAAACAGCATGGTTCGCATCGATATGAGCGAGTTCATGGAAAAGCATTCGGTGTCGCGGCTGATTGGAGCGCCTCCCGGATACGTGGGTTACGAAGAAGGCGGCCTTCTCACAGAAGCCGTGCGCCGACGCCCCTACTCCGTGATCTTGTTTGATGAAGTGGAGAAAGCGCACCGCGATGTTTTTAATATTCTGCTCCAAGTTTTAGATGACGGCATTTTGACGGATGGCCATGGCAACAAAGTCGATTTCAAGAACACCATCATCATCCTCACTTCAAATTTGGGCACGCAGCACTTGGTGCCCGGAGAGGCAGTCACAGAAGCGGTGCGCCAGCAAATGATGCTTGATGTAAGAGCCCATTTCCGGCCCGAATTTTTAAATCGTCTGGACGACATCATCATCTTTGAGCCTTTGACGCAGGAGCAGATCACTTCGATCGTCGACCTCCAATTGGTTTCCGTGAAAAAGTTGCTTGAGGGAAAAAACCTCAGTATGGTCGTGGACTCGAAAGCGAAAGAGCTGCTTGGGTCTCGCGGTTACGACCCGGTTTACGGAGCAAGGCCGCTCAAGAGGTTGATTGCGGATCTGATTCTCAATCCCTTGGCGAACAAACTTTTGGTGGGCGAATTTGCCCCCGGAGACCAAATCAAAGTGTCGTTAGAAAAAGGAGAGATCGTTTTCCGCAAGAACTAGTTCTGCGGACAAATGAAAGCAGCCTATGCGTGACCTGTCGAAGCTCTTATCTCGTTGGAAAAACCCTCTACGTTTCATCGGAATTGCCGGACTGGCGGCTCTATTAAGCGTCGCCATTTACGGCGCGGTTCAATACTACAATTCTCCCGGCGGAGACGGCCCTGCAATCGCGTCGCTAGATAATCCGGCTTACGCCAAGCAAGACGCCGAAATCGGACAGCTGAGTAAGGCCTCCGAAAGCTTCCGCAACGTTGCTAAAAAAGTCGGCCCCGCCGTTCTAAATATTAAAGCCACGCGCAAAGGCGGCATCGCTCAACCCGGCCTGATGATGCCTCGAGGAGAGGAGGAAGAAGGAGAAATGGGTGGTGATCCGTTTTCTGAATTCTTCAATCGCTTTGGCGCCCCCTTCCCCTTTCAAGGGGGTCCCCAGCAAGATGCCGGGCCGCAAGTCAGCATGGGCTCTGGAATTTTGATCGATAAATTAGGACACGTCGTGACCAATAACCACGTCGTCGATGGTGCAGAAGAAGTCGTGGTATCGCTTGCCGACCAGAAGACCGACATCAAGGCCAAGGTTGTGGGCACCGATTCCAAGACAGATTTAGCGGTCCTTAAGTTAGAGAGCACCAAAGGTTTGCCCGAACCGGCCGAGTGGGCGGATTCGGATAAGGTCGAAGTGGGAGATTGGTCTGTCGCCATCGGCAGTCCCTTTGCCTTAGGACAGTCCGTGACCGTCGGAATCGTGAGCGCCAAGGGCAACCGCAATTCACTCGCCCTCACCGGTGCTGAGTACGGCGGCGACCTGCTGCAAACGGATGCGGCGATTAACCCAGGAAATTCGGGTGGCCCGCTTTGCGACTTAAATGGCCACGTGATGGGTGTGAATACCGCTATCTACACGCGTAGTGGCGGCTATATGGGAATCGGATTTGCAATTCCCTCCAACCTCGCCAAAGACATCACCGGTAAGCTGATAAAAGACGGCAAAGTAATTCGCGGTTGGTTGGGCGTTTATATCCAGCCAGCAGACGAAGAATTACTCAAACGCGCCGGCATCACTGGTGGCGTAGC
>JALHPX010000325.1 GCA_022842225.1 bacterium | reverse complement strand
AACCGCAATCCGAATGGTCAGCGGCTCATCGACGCGAAATTGAGCGGATTCATTTTCACTAAACGCGGCAAGCGAGCCGACCGCGCCAAAGAATTTACCGCGGTACTCGGCGGGGAGCGGCGGCAAGGGCAGCACTTGCAATTGCTCTTTGTCGCTCCAAATCTCCATTCCCTCTTGAGCTGTTTCGTTGGAAAAAAAATCGTGGGACCGAATGATCATTTTCATCGGTATGATCTCAGGATTCTTTTTTCCGACCATCGGCGTGATGGTGTAGGAGCCAATCAATGCCTGATTGGGCTGTTGGGAGCCCGGGTCGACGACTAGCGGCAAAGGGCCTTGTCTTAAGACGTGGTTCTGCGTCCAGAATCCTCGGAACTCTGGAAACTTGGCGACCTCCGCTTCGACGAACGAAGACGTGCCGTAGAGGATAAACTTCGCGGTAGTGCTTTCGCCCTCGTAGACAGGGTTCTTGGAGAACTCCGTCTTGAGTGTATAGGCTTCCGCACCAAACGCATTCGACGTGACGAGCAAAAGCGGCAGAATAAACATTTGGAAGAACCGCATTACCAATCCTTCCCCGAGCTGGTCAGGCCCTTCTTTTGGCTCTTTTCCTTCTGCAAACGAGAGCGCACTTCGCGTTCCTGTTCAGAAACTAAGTCGAGCATTTTTTGCTTCTGCTGTTTGCTAAAGGACTGCGCTTTAAAATCTTTTTTAGGCCCTCCTGGATCGGGCTTTTGATCTTGGCCGCCTTCGTCTTCTTTTTCCTTTTGGCCCTGCTGTTGTTGCTGCTGCATCTGTTGCTGCATGCGCGCCGCTAGGACGAGATTGTCACTGGCGCGCTTATTGGCTTCTTTCTCGACCTCCGGATCGGTGGCCTTGGTATCCATCGCCGTTTGATAGGCCGCCATGGCTTGAATGGGATCTTGTTGGCGTAGTTGCGCGTCGCCCAAGTTGTAGAGCGCCTTTTTGCGGAGCGTAGAGTCGCCTGTGGATTGAGCGCTCTCTAAAAACAGATCGGCTGCATCGGCGAAATTGCCAGCCTTCATGCTGGCCAAAGCCTCGTTATAGGCGACGAGCCCACGGTTTTTCCCCGACTCGCTGAGTTTCATTTCTGTTTCCTCGCTCCATCCCAACGCGGTCGCGGAGAGCAGCGGCAGGAGTAGCCAAGCCACACTCCGCACCAGGTACTCCCAGCGTACCGCAAATAGCTCGATAGCGAGGAGCAGAAACGCGATCATCAGCAGCTCTGGGAAAAACTCGCGCTGCACTTGAAAACTAGATTGGAGGCCGCTCTGGCTGACGCGTTGGTTTAAGCGCTTCGCGAGTAAGGGGATCTGATCCATTTTGGCGGGGAAATATGCACCTTCCGTCGCGGCGGCAACCTTCTCGAGCTTTTCCTTATCCAATCGAGTGGTCACGGGCTTGCCCGCAGCATCACGCATTAATTGACGATAGTTCCCGTAGCCCAGACTTTGGTGCAGCTGCGATCCCTGTTGCGTGCCGACACCGACGGTAAAAATCGGAATTTTGTTTTCGCGGTATCTGGCAAAGACTTGCTTGTTTATGTCTTGGTGGCTCTCACCGTCACTAAGAAGAATCACTTGAGCGGGGGAGGGATTCTCCGCACTGCGCTGCCGCCGCTGGATCAGGGCAAAGAGTGTGTCCATAGCAGCGCTCATGTCCGTGCCGTGATCGGTGGTCAGTGTAGGACTCAGGCCCTTTAGCATATCGACCGCGGCCAGGTGGTCCGACGACAAAGGCATCAGGAGAAAGCCATCGGCCGCGAAAGGGAAAATGGCGACGCGGGTTTTGGGGATCGATTGCAAAAGCTTTTCGCCAAACGCCGCTACAAATTGCAACCGAGTGGGAAGAATGTCTTCGGCCAACATGCTCTTAGATACGTCGATAGCTAGGTACAGATCTCCTTCGCCATGACTCTTGCGCAGTTCGTAGCTCCCCGCTTGTACGCGGGCGAGCGCCAAGATGCCGCAGGAGAATCCCAGCAACGTGAAAAAACACCGCCGCCAGCCAAACGCTTGTCTGTGTGTTTGCCAGTGATAAAGCTGCAGGCCTAGGAGCAAGAGCAAAGGCAAAAACGCCAGTAGCATATGCGGGTTTTCAAGCCTGAACGACATGGATCCGCGCTCTCCGAAGTTTTGTTTCCATCAAAGCCCAAACGATAAAAAGGGCGAGTAACCCCAGTGCTGCAGGCCAGAGGTATTCTTCAATCTTTTTTAGGCGCGGCTTCATGAGGATTTTGCTTTTCTCGAGTTTGTCGATTTCCGCCAGGATTTGCACCAGCATGCCTGTGTTGCGCGCCATGTAGTGGCGGCCGCCCGTGATTTGGGAGATCTCGCGTAATAATTCGGGGTTAATGTAGCTCGGCACTTGGGCAATTAGGCCTCGGCGGTTGCCGTAAGCATCGTAACTGTAGATGGGCACGAGCACGCGATTATCCTTACCAATTCCTATCGAATAAATCTTGATGCCGTCTTCGCGAGCTAGATGCGAGGCGGTGATGGGATTAATATCGCCGACATTGCTGTCGCCGTCGGTAAGCAGAACGACAATCTTGGTCTTGGCTTTGGACTCTTGCAAACGAAGAATGGCGTTGCTCAAACCCATGCCGATAGCGGTGCCTTGCTTCAATTCGCGCATTTGCACTTCTTCGACTTGGGAGAGCAGAAAATCGTGATCTTCGGTGAGAGGGCAGCGGGTGACGGCTTCACCGCCAAAGGTCACAAGCCCGATTCGATCGTCCGGGCGCTTTTTAATAAAATCCTGAATTACCTTTTTTGCGACGACCATGCGATTAGGCTTAAAGTCGTCGGCAATCATGCTCTCGGAAACATCGAGCGTGATGACGATATCAATGCCCTCGGCAGTCTTTTTTGTCGTCGATTCCCACGACACCGGACGAGCGAGTGCGATGGCAAGGCCAATCAATCCCAGGCCTCCTAAGATCCAAGTCGCCCGGAAAAATCTTTTGAGTTTGTTGCTCTGCTTAGCCAATGCAGAAGAGGGTGTGCTGAATTTGTAGAGCAGCTTGCGACGCGGTTTGCGGCCTTTCCACATCGTCCACAGCCAAAGCACCGCGGGCACCGCAATCAACGCAAAGGCCTGCCTTGTGAGCCACTCCCAATTCATGGCGTCTCCTTAGGCTTGTCTTTGAGCCAAATATCTTGAGTCGTTTGCACGGCATGCTGAGGGAAATCACTTGCAGGATCTTGCGACCGAAATAGCACGGTCTCCATCTGATTCATTAATCGGCTTATGGGATTGGGCTGCGAGGGCTCGTCCCATTTTTCCCACGACTGCACTGTGCGCGTGAGTTCTCGCAAGGTCATGGCATGAGTTGGGGCCAAATAGCGTTTGCGCAAGTACTCGCGCAAAATCGCGCTGTAGTTCTCGACGATAGTTACCGGCGGTAGGGTGGCGCTGTCGGCCAATAGCTTCTCCAGCTGCGCCCGAAGCCAGAGCTCGGGGGCTTCAAAGTCAGTCGGTTCGCCGGTGCGTTTGGACTTCTTCTGCAATTGTTTTACTGCGAAGTATCCAGCGGCAAGGAGTGCCAGCAGTGCTGCCCACTTCACCCAGCCCCAGGTAAATTCCGTCGGTACGCTTTCTTCTGGAAACTCAGGCCGCAGCTCTTCGTCGCCATCAGGGCGAAAGGTATGAACAGTGAGCGTTTGGGCAGTGGAGGAGAAAGTTTGGGGGCCGAACCGGATTTCCACCGGAGGAATTTGGTAGGTGCCTGGCAAGTATGCCGTGAATGCGAATTTCCAAATAAATTGATTTTTCGTGCGCTCGTAGTTTCTCTCCAGCATCGGCATGCCGTCGGCTTTGGAGAGTGGCTCTTCATTAAGCTCTGGCACGTTGGCATCGTCCGCGAGGTCGACGCCTTCCAGATCGGCCTGATCGAGGCGAATGGTGAAAATAGCCCGCTGACCGGGCGCAACGGCTTCCGGCTTCAATTCCTGTGTCAGCCCCGCC